>JAPYSD010000117.1 GCA_029936705.1 Croceicoccus sp.
CGGAGAGCAAGGTCATGCCGCAGGGCGCTCAGCAGGGCTTGCAGTCGGCGCCGATCAACGAAGGCCGCAGCCCTTCGGAGACTGGCGACGACACAGCTCTCGAAGGTCAGAAGCACTCGAAGTCTCGCCTGGCATCGCTGGAGCTTCCGGCGGCTGTTGGCAGCGATGGCGAAGCCCCTGCGATGACGCCGCGGACGGGCGCGGAAATGCAGACGTCATTTCTCGCGGCAAATGCGGCGAGCTCGTCCGGCAATCCGCTCGCGGCGGCGCACAAGCTGGCTGACGCTGGGCAGATTGGCGGGGTGCAGAGGTTCGAGGAACTGGTCCAGGCCATCAGTAACGCAAGAGAGGCGGGTACGAACCAGCCGGTCAAGGCAACACTGAGCCATGCCGAGTTCGGAGTTGTTGCCCTTCGGCTTTCTCGAGATGATGGTGGATTGTCGGCGGTCATCTCGAGCGCAGATCCCGGCTTCGGACAAGCTGCGCATGCCGCGGTAAGAACGCTGGGCGATGCGAATGCATCCGGCGGCCGGAACGACGAACATGCACGTCATTCGCATGGCGGCGCGGACCTCGGCGGGCAGAACGCTTCGCAATCTTCGCAACAATCTTCTGCGGGACAGGAACAGCGATCGCAGCATGCTGCAAAATCTGAACGACATGATGCGCCGCGCGCAGCGCCCTCGCCCGACAAGAAGGGCGACACCCAGTCACGAGCTTCCCGGGACGGCGGCATCTACGCCTGAACCCGCTTCAATCCACTTTTAGAATCCAGGAAAGATAATCTGCGATGGCAAAAACCGATGAGAATGATGGCGCGGCCGCAAAGCCCAAGAAGAGCGGACTTCTGCTCAAGGCTCTTGGCGCTGTCGTCCTTCTGGCTGCTGGTGGCGGCGGCGCCTATGCAATGATGCAGGGCGGCGTGATCCCGGTCGAGCACGAGGCTGACAATACGCCTCGGCTTATTCGTAAGGGTGACGCCGATCCTTATGCGGCGATCGCGGGAGAGGACGAAGCGGCCGCCGAGGCGTTCGGCGAAGGTGGCAGCGAATATCGGACCGCGTATTTCGTTTTTCGCGATGACTTCACGTCGAACCTGAAGGACTCCCCTTCCCTCGTCCAGATGAGCCTGGCTGCATCGACCCAGCGCGATGGCCGTGTTCTGTTCTGGATGAAACAGCATGAACTCGCCATTCGGTCGGCGCTTCTGACCGTTCTCGCTGATACGCCGGAGGAACAAGTGCTGTCGGTGAAGGGCAAGCAGGAACTGCGCAAGCGGCTGACGGCATCCATCAATGATCAGCTGACCGAGCTCGAAGGGTTCGGCGGTGTCGACCGCGTCTACTTCAACTCGTTTATCGTGCAGTAACGACGATGGACCAGTCGATGAAATTCACGGCGGTCCGGGCGCTGGGCGCCCATTGTCCGGAGCTTTTGAAGCACCGGATGAAGCCTGCCGACCGAAGCGAAGACTACCGCAGGCTCAATCGGCGCCTTTCAACGCTGCTGCCAAGCATCTTCGCCCCGTTCTACGGTGATGCGGATATCTCGGCGCGAGCCAAGGACATGGAGAACGGGGAGCCAGATGATCTTCTGACCATCGGTGACGCACCGATGATGCATTTCCTTCTCAAGACGACCGTTTCATCTGCCGAGATCCTCGTTTCGATGGACCAGGTAGCGATTTTCGAGATGGTCGATCGTGCGTTTGGAGGGGATGGCAAAGCGCCAAGCCCCGTTCCAAGCAAGATTCCGCGTTCTGCCGAGATGATCCTGGAACGTCTTGAGCATGGATTTGCCGATCTGCTTTCGCGGATCGCGCCCGGCAATGCCTTGATGGGTCTTGTCCCATTGAAGCGTGAAACGGACGTGACGATGCTGCGCGGGTTTTATGACGCTGACCATCTTCGCAAGGCGAATTTCAC
Source organism: Croceicoccus sp. (assembly GCA_029936705.1). GTDB lineage: Bacteria > Pseudomonadota > Alphaproteobacteria > Sphingomonadales > Sphingomonadaceae > Croceicoccus. The sequence goes on from JAPYSD010000117.1 coordinate 1,926, forward strand.
CTTTTCAGCGTTCGGCGGCCAGCCGTGGTCGCTGAGCCTGACGATGGAGCCCGACACCCTCGACGCAATTTGCGAAGATGACACGACGGCACAGCGCAAGACCAAGAGTGATTTGTCGAAGGACGCAGCCGAGCATGCTTTCGAGGAGGTTCCTTTCGAAGCTTCGGCGACGCTGATCGATATGAGAATGCCGATATCGCGCTTGAGCGGACTGAAGCCAGGCGACGTGATCCCAGTGTCTGTCGCCCGCAGTGTTCCGCTCGCCGTGGGCGGAAAGGTCATCGCTCACGGGTCTGTGGGCGAGGTTGACGACCGGGTCGCCTTGAAGATCACCTCGGCATTCTGATCAACAGCTAGATATTCCAGAAGGGTAATTACAATGAACATTCAGAACGATGCGCTCAGCTTTCTCAAGGACGTGAATGTACGGCTTTCTGTAGAACTGGGTTCGACGACGATGCCGCTGCGCGAGCTTATGGATCTGAAAGAGGACAAGATTGTCGTTCTTGACCGGCTGACAGACGAACTCGTCGACGTTTCGGTAAACGGGAAGCGCATCGCGCGCGGTGAAGTGGTCACCGAGGGCAATCGTTTCGGCCTGCGGATTGTCGAGATGGAAGGTCATGCACCCGTCGATGCGCTTAGCAGGGCGCCGGAGCTGCCTAGTGCTGCCGAGATCGTGACCGAGGCCTGATAAGATGGGTTGGTATCTCCTCAAGTTGGCAGTGATGCTGCCGCTGATCTGTCTGCTTGGCTGGGGCTGCCTGCGGCTGGCGAAAAAGATGCAGGATCGAACCATCGCGGGCGGCGTCGGCAAGTCGGCACGGATCATCGAGACGACGATGCTTTCGCCGACGCTAAAGCTGGCCGTGATCGAATTTCATGGTCGGGAGATACTTGTTTCAGCGTCGCGAAATGGGCTGACGAGGCTGGCAGAGGCGCCGGCCCGGAATGCGGGATCGTTTGAGGACGCACTCGAGCACGTGAAGGCCGCGCAGTGATCAAGCGATATGCAACGCTGATCGCTGTGGCCGCGGTGACGGCTCCGCTGCCAGCGTTCGCGCAGGAAGCGGTTCCGGGCGCGCTAGACAGGGCCTTTGGATCGCTCGAAGCGACGAACGGTGGCTCGCTGAGCCTATCCCTGCAGCTTCTGCTGGTGATGGGTCTTCTCACGATCCTTCCCAGCCTGATCTTGATGATGACCAGCTTCACCCGGATCCTGATCGTGCTGGCTATCCTGCGGCAGGCTCTTGGCTTGCAGCAAAGCCCGCCCAACCAGGTTCTGGTCGGGCTATCGCTCTTTCTATCGCTCTTCGTTATGGCGCCGACGCTTGAGCAGGTTAATGCGCGAGCTATCTCGCCCTACGCTAGTGATGAGATCCCAGCGGAAACTGCGATCGCGAACGCGGGTGAGGAATTTCACGCATTCATGATGAGGCAAACGCGCGAGCGCGATCTCTTGATGTTCGCTGACATTGCAAATGCGCCTGCATTTCAAACCCGCGAAGAAGTGCCATTCTCGATCCTTCTTCCGGCATTCGTGACCAGTGAATTGAAGACGGCGTTCCAGATCGGCTTCATGCTGTTCCTGCCGTTTCTGGTAATCGACCTGGTCGTATCTTCGGTTCTGATGAGCCTCGGTATGATGATGATGAGCCCGATGATCGTGTCCTTGCCCTTCAAGCTCCTGCTGTTTGTTCTAGTCGACGGGTGGGCGCTGCTGATGGGCTCGCTTGCGCAGAGTTTTGCGTGATGGAAGCGGAAAGCCTTTCGCTGCTCGCATTGGCCGACAGGATGCTCTGGACGACGGCTCTGGTAGCCGGACCGGTCCTTCTGGCATCCTTGGCGGTCGGTCTGATCATCGGCCTCGTCCAAGCGGCGACCTCGGTGAATGAGCAGACGCTGACATTCGTCCCGAAACTGGCTGTGACGGCTTTGGTCCTGGTGGTCATGGGCGGGGCGATGATGGGTCTCGTCGTCGATTTTGCTGAAGAGATTTTTGCCCAGATCGCTCTCATCTCGTCATGATGCAGATGTCATTTGGCCTCGGAGGTATCGAAGCGGATTTCTGGCGCTTCGTCTTCATGATGACGCGCATTGGAGCGGCCTTTCTAGCTGCTCCCATGTTCGGAGCATCGACTGTTCCTGTGCAAGTGCGCGTCATCGCGACATCGGCGCTGGCGATCTTCGTGTGCGTCTGGCTCCCGGCGGTCCAGGCTCCGCCTGCTCTCCTTTCTGCAAACGGCCTTCTCATTGTCGCAGGTGAAGTACTGGTTGGCCTGGCCATGGGCTTTGTTTTGCAGCTGGCGTTTGCAGCCCCTGTGCTGGGCGCAGAAGTGATTTCAGGCACGATGGGCATGTCGATGGCCACTGCGGTCGACCCGGGAAGCGGCGCGCAGTCGCCGGCCCTAGGCCAGTATTTCACGGTGATCATGACCCTGATCTTTCTCGGGATCGGAGCTCATCTTCAGTGGATCGGGCTGCTCGTCGAGAGCTACAGGACGTTTCCGCCCGGGGACACCTGGTTTGGTCCTGAGCAAACGGGGGCCATCTTGAGCTTCGCGAGCATGATGTTCGTGATGGCGGTGATGATCGCGCTCCCGGTGACATTTGTCCTGCTTCTGTCGCAACTTGTGACGGGCGTGCTCAGCCGATCGGCGCCTAGTCTCAATCTGTTCGCGCTGGGACTGCCTGCGGGCATTCTAGCCGGTATTTCGGCTCTCATCTTGAGCGCGCCGGTGCTGGTAGAGCAGCTGACTAGGCTGAGCCGCATGGCGATCACGGCTTCTGCTGGATTTGTCGGCGGATGAGCGGCGAGGAACCCTCGGGCGAGAAGAGCTTCGAGCCAACCGATAAGCGTAAGCGTGATGCTGCGGGCAAAGGCGATGTGCTTCGCTCGAAGGAGTTGGCGACTGCAGCCGCAGTCCTCGTGGGTGCGACATGGATGAGCTGGGCTGGTGGCTGGCTATACGATGCTCTTGTCCAGAGCCTTCACCAAGGTCTTGTCTGGGACCGGGCGGATGTCGATGATTTTGCGCCGGGCGCAATGATGATGACCATGATGATCGCGGTCCTCCCTCCGATCATTGTTCTCGGCGCGCTCGTGATCCTTTCATCGCTGGTATCCCAGCTTGGCTTCGGCACGGGAATATGGGTGCCAAAGAACCTTGCTTTCAAAGGATCGCGGATCAATCCGCTAAGCGGGCTGAAGCGGATGTTCGGCCCTAACGGGCTGATCGAGATCGTGAAGGGTCTGGCCAAGATTGGCTTGCTCGGGACAGTGGCTTGGGCGTGGGGCCTGTCTCATTTCGCCGGCCTGACGACACTTGGGCGCGGGGACCTCGCCCAGCAGCTGGGGTTTGCCTGGGACGCGCTCATTACCCTTGCCTATTGGCTTGGCGGCGGACTGCTTCTCATCGCGCTGGCCGATGTGCCGGTTCAGTTCTTCAGACGAAACAAGCGGCTGAAAATGACGCTGCAGGAAGTCCGGGACGAAAGTAAGGAGCAGGACGGTTCGCCTGAGCAGAAGGCCGCCATCAGGGATCGCCAGCGCAGGATGGCGATGGGCGCTATGGCGCCTGCCATGCGCGAGGCGCAGTTCATAATCACGAACCCGACGCATTTTTCGGTGGCTCTGGCCTATGATCCGGAGAGAGCGGATGCACCTATTCTGCTGGCGAAGGGCCGGGGTGACAGAGCCTTGGCAATGCGAGAGCTCGCAGCAGAGATGGAACTGCCTGTGCTCCAGTATCCGAGCCTTGCGAGGGCGTTGTATTTCACCACGCGTGAGAAGCAGATCATCCGCCATGAACTGTACGGGGCCGTCGCTGCGATCCTGGCATTCGTCTACTCGATCAAGCGCGGCGAAAACCGGGACGCTCCGGATATCAATGTACCTGTCGAACTACGGTTTGATGCAGACGGCAAGCTCTTGCCGAATGAGCCTTAAAAACGGGGGAACCTTGTCGTTCAATAGATCATGACCACCACCAACAGCACATCGTCCGCCACGTCTTCGATCATCTCTGCGCTCGGCGCAGGAAGCGGAGTGAACATGACGGCGCTCGCAGAGAACCTGGCCGAGGCACAATATGCTGGCAGGCTGGATCTGATTGCGAGCCGAACGGAGAAACTGGAAGCGCAGATTTCGTCTGCGGCCAACCTGCGCAGCATGTTGCTGAACCTTTCGACGTCTCTCGGCGCTCGCCTGCGTGAGGGCGATCTTTCCGCGCAGCCCAGCATCGCAAATACTTCCGTGGCCACGGCGTCGCTGAGTGGGTCTCAGCAGCCGAAGGGCAGCTACTCTCTGGAAGTTGAGCAGCTTGCCAAGCAGCAGGTACTTTCGAGTGCAGCATACGGCGCGGGGACCGATGTGGTCGGTGCTGGAACGCTTACGCTGAAATTCGGCGAGGTCGCCGGTGGAAGTTTCACGCAGAATGTCTCGAAACCGGCGGTTGATATTGCCATTCAGCCGGGCGCTACGCTCGCCGATGTCGCAAAGGCGATCAATGGATCGAACGCCGGCGTACAGGCATATGTGGCAAATACGGTCGATGGGGCGCAGCTGGTGCTGAAGGGCGCCGAAGGTGCATCGAACGGCTTCGTTCTCGAGGTAGCTGAGGACGTAGGCAATCCTGGGCTTTCGAAGCTGGCATGGCAGCCCGGGGCTGCTGACGGCAGCCTGATGCAGTCAGCGACGGATGCGATTTTCAAGATTGACGGGTTGCAGCGCACTGCCGGTTCGAATGTCATCAAGGAAGCGCTTCCCGGCGTTAACCTGACCCTGACCGGGAGTAACCTCGGTTCGCCGACGACGGTGAAGTTCTCCGATCCATCGGCCGGTATCACAGGTGCGATGCAGGATCTGGTCTCTGCACTGAACGAGATCGCCGGTGAATTGAACGCGGCCACCGATCCCCTGTCGGGCGAGCTGGGACGAGATTACAGTGCTCGCAGCTTCCGGCAGGACTTTTTCAGGTTGGCCGGCGAGATAATCATGCCATCGGTTGCGGCCGGGGGAATTCGCTCGCTTGGCGATCTTGGCGTGAACATCACGCGCGATGGCACTTTCGATCTGGACACCAAGCGCCTCTCTGCGGCGATTGAGCGGGATCCAGAAGGTGTTGCTGCCATGTTCACGACTGGAGTGAACGGTGTTTATGGCACGATCGACAAGATAAGCCGGGCAGAAAGCATTGCCGGTGATCCGGGGTCGCTCGCCGGGGCGGTGTCGAGGTTCAGCAAACAAATGGCTGAGCTTGCTGATGACAAGCTCGATCTCGAAGAGGACCAGGAAAAAATGCGCCAGCGCCTGGTCGCGCAGTTCGCTGTGTCTGATGCTCGGGTCAGTCAGTTCAACTCGACGCTCAGCTTCCTCAAGAGCCAGATCGACGCGTGGAACGCGTCTGGTGACTGATGCTTGCTCGGAGGGTCCCTCCTGCTGAGGCGTATCGACAGATCGAGTTCGAGGCGCGGGTGCATGGTGCAACGCGGCAGGAGCTCGTGGCGATTTGCTTCGAGCAGCTGATCGGATCGCTTGGCACGGCGATCTACGCGAAGCGGACGGATCACCCGTATCTCTCGAGCCGTTCGCTTTCCCGCGCTGTATCGAGCCTTCTCGCCTTGGAAATGGGTATCTCCGGCGACGACGCGGTGGCCGATGCCATGCGGGATCTCTATTCTCGTGCGCGCAATGCAATCATTGGCTGCGCCGTCGATTTCGATGAGAAGGTGCTGCAGGATATTAGGCGGGACTTCGTCGATATCTGGAAGGCGATGAGGGGTCAGATCTAGATGCCGAACGAGGGGCGTTCGGTAGTTCTGACCCACTCTCAAATCTGGCCAGCATTTAGAAGTGCAGCGTGAACTCGGCGCACATTCTTCTTGCCGCACCGGTCGCTTGGTCATGCCGCACTTTGATGCGCAGCAGGCTTCCCAGATCCGCGAACCTGTCGCCTACTTATTCGAGCGGTCTACCTTGCTGAAGCATCGTGATGCCGGCGGTCAGAATAGCGCCGGATTCTGCGCGCATACCGTCGGATTGATGCTGATAGAGGTCGGACTTCTCGCAGATGTCTGCAGGCAGGGATGACACGGGTGCTTCGAGCAACTGCTTCATCAAAGTAGTTGCTGCATCGTTCTGATTTTCACGCTGCTCGATGGTGTCGGCGTGAGCAAGAGCCGGACTAAGGGCGATAGCAAGTGCCATCGGTATCGCTAGGTGCTTCATCAATGTTTCTGTTCTCAGGGTTGGCAGCATCGAAAGCATGAGATGGCCCAACCTATTGCAAGGTGTCTTGGACTGCTCTCAGGCCTGTCATCATATGAGGAAGCTATGGGGCGGGCATTATCGCCTGCCCCATGAGCCTTGTAGCTGTTAGCAAGCGCCAGCTTGCTGGGCACCGTACTGAGCCTGACTGCGGGTGTATCGTTCGCCGGCACTCGAGGAGAGTTGCTCGATGAGGCCGTTGCAGGAGAATCCCGTCATCTGGAGATATTGCTGCGCGGAGCGAGCTGCATGCTCATTCCAATTCTCGTTGAGGCTGTCCACCGCGGCAGTCGCGTCTGACCGGTTGTAGCCATCCCCGTATGGTGAGGAGAGCTGTTCGATCAGACCTTCACGTGAAAAGCCAGTCATCCCGAGATATTGGCGAGCCGAACGAACGGCGTTGAGTTGAGGACCCGTAAGCGAAGGTCCGGCCGGCTCTGGTT
>JAPYSD010000675.1 GCA_029936705.1 Croceicoccus sp.
CGCGATGGGGCTGTGGACGCTGGTCCCCGACAAGCTGGACGAGGACGAGGAGCCAAAAAGCCGCGGCGGGGCGTTCCTGACGACGCTGGTCACCTTCTTCCTGGTGGAAATCGGCGACAAGACGCAGATCGCGACCATCGCTCTGGGCGCGCGTTTCGATGCGACGCTTGCCGTGACGGCGGGCACCACGCTGGGCATGATGATCGCCAATGTCCCCGCGGTCTTCGCGGGCGACGCCCTGACGAAGCGCATCTCATTGAAGGCGATCCGGATGGTGGCCGCGGCGCTGTTCATCGTGATCGGCCTGGTCCTCACGGCGCAGACCGCGGGCTGGCTGGGCTGAACGGCGGCTACCCGTCGCCGCCTGCCGTCGCATTTGCGGCAAGATCGGGGCGGCAGGTTCGTCGGGCATGAACGAACCCACCGCCCACCAGGAGACTTCAGTGGCGCCAGTCGACCAGTCCGGCTTCCAGGCATAGCCGGACGGCCTCGGCCGCGTGGCGCGCGCCCAGCTTTTCCATCATGTTGCCGCGGTGGATCTCCACCGTACGCGGCGAGATATGGAGGTCCCGTGCGATGACCTTGTTCGAACAGCCCTCGCTCAGCCGGTCGAGCACTTCGCGTTCGCGGTTGGAGAGCATCGCGATCCGCATGCGCGCTTCCATCGCGCGGCGGCGATGGCGTGCCTGCATCTCCGCCTCTCCCGCCACGCGGCGCAGGACGATGGCCAGGTCCTCGGGCTTCAGCGGCTGGGCAAGATAATCGAACGCGCCGGCCCGCATGGCGGCGACCACCCGGTTCATTTCCGGGTCGCGGGCCATGGCGATTACGGGCAGCCAGGCCCCCTGCCGGGAAATCGCGTCCATAAGTTCGACCACGCCGCCGTCGGACGGATCGTCATCGGCGATGACGATCCACCTGCTGGGCAGATGGTCGGTCAGCTCTGCAGGCCCCTCGTACACCTCGGCATGGTGGCCCAGTTCGAAGATGGTCCGCGCAAACGCGGCACGATTGCGCGGGTCTGCGTCGACGATGTGAATGATGATGCGCTGTTCCATGACCAAGAGCATGTCGCCCGCTCGGCACAGCCGCCACTAAGGATGATTCCGTAATGGACCTATTGAATTCATTAGTATTTCATCCGGGCGGAACGCCGTGAAAAGTCCCTCCGCTTTGGATGTAATCGCCATGTTCGACCGCCGGATTGCCAAGACGATCGCCGTATGCCGGGGGAATATCTACATCGCTTGGCGCGCAGTCAGCTCCACGACTCGCCCAGCTCGTCGAAGCTGTAATCGGGCAGCGAATGGAACGCGGTCCGCAAGGCGTCGCTCCAGCTCGACGAGATTTCCTGGAAATAGGGATCGCTGGCCATGATCCGCCGCTCGTGCAGCGGATCGAACCTGTCACGCTCCAGCACCAGCACGTCGAGCGGCATGCCGACCGACAGATTCGCCGCCAGCGTCGAATCCATCGACACCATCAGCAGCTTGACCCCGTCCTCGAAGCTCATCGTGCGGTCATAGCCGCGGATGATGATCGGGCGGCCGTACTTGGTCTCGCCGATCTGGACGAAGGGCGTGTCGGCGCTTGCCTCGATGAAGTTGCCCTCGGGATAGATCAGGAACAGGCGCGGTTCCATGCCCGCGATCTGTCCG
>JAPYSD010000676.1 GCA_029936705.1 Croceicoccus sp.
GGCCTGCACCGCGATGTCGGCGGTTTCCTTGTCGCGAATTTCGCCCACCATCACCACGTCCGGGTCTTGCCGCAGGATCGCACGCAGCCCCGCAGCGAAGTCGAGTCCGACCTTGGCGTTAACCTGCGTTTGCCCCACCCCGTCCACAGCGTATTCCACAGGGTCTTCCACAGTCAGGATGTTGCGCTGACCGTCGTTCACGCGGCGAAGGCCCGCATAAAGCGTGGTGGTCTTGCCCGAACCGGTCGGCCCGGTGACCAGCACGATGCCGTTCGGCTCCTTCAGTGCGCGCTCCAGCACCTCCCCCGCCTTGTCGTCGAGGCCGAGATCGGTGAGCGACAGCCCGGCATTGTCCTTGTCGAGCAGGCGAAGCACTACGCGTTCGCCTGCGCGGTTCGGCAGGGTGGACACGCGCACGTCCACCAGCTTGCCGCCCAGCGAGAGGCCGATGCGCCCGTCCTGCGGCACGCGGCGTTCCGCGATGTCGAGGCGTGCCATGACCTTGATGCGGCTGACCAGCACGGGGGCGACATGCGGCGGCATGCGCAGTTTCTCGATCAGGACGCCGTCCTCGCGGAAGCGGATGACCAACGCCTGTTCGTAAGGCTCGATATGGATGTCGGACGCGCCTTCGCGCAGGCCCTGCGCGATCAGCCCGTTGATGAGCCGGATCGCGGGCGCGTCATCCGCGCTGTCGAGCAGGTCCTCGGCGCTGGGCAGGCCCATCATGTCGGTGTCGGACGCCGCCTCGAACCCCATCGAATCGGCAGCCAGCGATCCGGCGTCGCCATAGGTCTCGGCCAGCAGCGCCTCGAACCTTTGCGGTTCGACCTTCTCGACCCGCAGCGGTCGGCCAAAGCGGCGGCGCAGGTCCAGCAGCACCAGCGGATCGGCGCTGGTCCGCATGGCCAGCCGCTCACCCGCTTCGTCATCGACCAGCAGCACGCCATTGTCGCGCGCCTCGGCATAGGTGAGGCCCGTTGCTCGCTGGTCGGATACGCCCGGTTCCGACACCACGGATTCCGCCCCGGCGAACGAGACGTCGTCCGTCAGCGAAACCTCTGCATGGGGATCGGTGGCCATGGCGCTGTTCTACTGCCGCGCGCCAGATGGCGAAACTGACGACGGGGGAACCGGTGTGGTCGCAACTGGCGTGGGCGTGATGACGGTATCGTCCGGCGTGACCGGCATCGTCGGCGGCACCGCGCCCATGTAGTCGATCACCAGCTGGTCGATCGCCGGTTCGCGGTCGGGATCGAAATTGACCTGCGCGCTGCGGACCGCGCCGTAACGGCGGGCGGTGACGGCCTGACGGTCCGCCGCGGTGCGCAGGATCGTGGGCCGGATGAAGACCATCAGATTGGTCTTCACATGGCTCTTGCCGCGCGATTTGAACAGCTCGCCGATGATGGGGATGTCGCCCAGCAGCGGCACCTTTTGAATGGTGCGCCGCTCGTTGTCGTCGAGCAGGCCGCCCAGGACCAGGATCTCGCCATTGCCGACGGTTACGGTGGTCGCGATCTCGCGCTTGTTGATGATCAGCTCGTTGAAGTCGTTGGAGACCGGGCCCGCGATCGACGACACTTCCTGCCTCAGGTTCAGCTTGATCTCGTCGCCCGCGTTGATCTGCGGGGTCACGTCCAGTTCGATGC
>JAPYSD010000118.1 GCA_029936705.1 Croceicoccus sp.
GCGGCGGCTGCGCTATGGCATCGACATCTCGGACCGGATCTCTGGCGGCGACGACGATGGGGAGGAACGCGGGCGCGGGCGCGGCGGGCCGCCGGGCATCGGGCGCGGCGGACGCGGCGGCGGGCACTGGGGCCTGGCGCTCTATCACACGGTGCGGTTCGAACAGACGGTGCAGATCGCTGACAACACGCCAGTGCTCGACCTGCTGAAGGGCGAATCCTTGACCGCGACACCCGTCGCGCGGCACCAGGTGGAGCTGTCGGGGCGCGTCTTCTACAAGGGGTTCGGCGCGCGATTGTCGGGCGACTACCTTGGCGGCGCGAGCATCGCGAACACCGGCGGATCGGGCAGCAGCCTGGATTTCGCGCCCATTGCGACCTTCGACCTGCGCCTGTTCGCCGACCTCGAACAGCAGGAAGGGCTGGTCGAGGCGATCCCCTTCTTCAAGGGCAGCCGGATCTCGTTCTCGATCGACAATATCTTCGATGCGCAGCAGCGCGTGACCGATGCGAACGGCATGGTGCCGATCAATTACCTGCCCGATTTCATCGATCCGGCGGGCCGTTTCTTCGAGATCGACTTTCGCAAGCGCTTCTGACCGGCGGGCCCTGCCCGAACGCGCGCAAACGGGTGCTTTGCTTTTGCGGCGGGCTTCCATTATAGGCGGTCGGGAACGCCCCGGCCGTGTCCGCGCCCCGCCCAGACGGGACCGGTCAGACCGGGGCTTGGTGTTTTCCGCCCCCGCCTTTTCCCGGCGGACCACGGGCGCAGCTTGGAAAGCGAAGGCAAGATGTCGCGTCGCCGCCAGATCTACGAAGGCAAGGCCAAGATCCTGTACGAAGGCCCCGAACCGGGCACGATCATCCAGTATTTCAAGGATGACGCCACCGCGTTCAACGCCCAGAAGAAGGGCACGATCAACGGCAAGGGCGTGATCAACAACCGCATCAGCGAGTTCGTGTTCACCCGCCTGTCGCACATCGGCATCCCGACCCATTTCATCCGCCGCCTGAACATGCGCGAGCAGCTGGTCCGCCAGGTCGACATCATCCCGATCGAGGTGGTGGTGCGCAACGTGGCCGCCGGTTCGATCTCGAAGCGGCTGGGCCTGGAAGAGGGTGAGCCGCTGCCGCACACGCTTCTCGAATATTACTACAAGGACGACGCGCTGGGCGATCCGCTGATCGCGGAAGAGCATATCGCGTGCTTCGGCTGGGCCTCGAACGAGGAGATGCAGGACATCTCCTCGATGGCGATCCGCATCAACGATTTCATGTGCGGCATGTTCGCCGCCGTCGGCATCCGGCTGGTGGATTTCAAGCTTGAGTTCGGCCGCCTGTGGGACGGCGACTACAGCCGCGTGATCCTGGCGGACGAAATCAGCCCCGACGGCTGCCGCCTGTGGGACATGACCACCGGCGAAAAGCTGGACAAGGACCGCTTCCGCCGCGACCTCGGCGGCGAGGAAGACGCCTACCAGGAAGTCGCCCGTAGGCTGGGCGTGCTTCAGGACGACGGGCCGAGCGAGGTGTTCGACATCAACCATCATCGCAAGCTGCGGGGAAAGAAATAAGGGCCGCAGCGCGATAATTCGATGGGTAGAGGATTTCAGGAACGGACCGCCACACGGGGCGGCAGGATGGTGAGTCGCCGGGCGGACCGACTTGGCTGACCGGTCCGGCTTGCGTCCATGGCTGGCCCGTTGCGGCGCGGGCGCGCTGGCACTGGGCGTGCTGGGCGGATGCGCCGCGTCGCTGGCGCCCGCCGCTCCCCCCGCGTCAGCTCAGCAGGCCGCTCCCGCCGTCCCCGTCAATCGCGGCGGCTATCCCCAGCCCGAACCGGCGCTGGCGCAAAGCGACCTCGAGCCCGATACCGCGATCCGCTGGGGCCGCCTGCCGAACGGCATGTTCTGGGCGCTGCGCCCCAATGCCACGCCCGCGGGCACGGCGGAAATCCGCCTGGCGTTCGAAGCCGGATCGCTGGACGAGAACGATGACCAGCGCGGCTTTGCCCATTATGTCGAGCACATGGCCTTCAACGGCTCCACCCGGGTCGAGGAAGGCGAGATGATCGCCCTGCTCGAGCGTGAGGGGCTGGCGTTCGGCGCGGACACCAATGCCTCCACCGGGTTCGAGCACACCATCTACCGGCTGCGCCTGCCGCGTACCGATCCGGCTCTGCTCGACACCTCGCTGATGCTGATGCGCGAGATCGCGAGCGAGCTGAACTTCGACGCGCAGGCGGTGGACCGCGAACGCGGCGTGCTGCTGGCCGAACGCCGCGACCGCGCGAATTACCAGCTCGAAGAGGCGCTGGACCGTTACCGGTTCGAGACGCCTGACGCGCGCTATGTCGACCGCTGGGCGGGCGGTACGACCGAGACGCTGCGTGCTGCCGACGCTGCGGACCTGCGCGCCTTCTGGGCCTCGCACTACCGGCCCGCGAACACCGCGCTGATCGTGGTGGGCGATCTTGATCCGGACGCGGTGGAGGCCGCGATCAAGGCGCATTTCGCCGACTGGCAGAACGATGCACCGCCCCCGGCCCCGCGCGACTACGGCGATGTCGATTTCGACCGTCCGGTGGCCGAGGAAATCCACCTCCACCCCGCCCTGTCCGAGCGTTTCACCGCGTTTGCCCTCGCCCCCGCGCAGACGCCGCCCGACACGGCAGAGGAGCGCCGCCAGACGATCCTGCGCCAGATCGGCTATGACGCGGTGAACCGGCGCCTGACGCGGCTGGCGCGGCAGGCGGGCGCTCCGTTCAAGTCGGCGGGCTTCGGTTCGGGCAATGTCTTTCGCGAGGCACGCGTGACCCGGCTGATCGTCGACAGCGTGGACGGCAAGTGGAAGACCGGGATGCAGGCGGCGGTGGCCGAATATCGCAGCGCACTGGAGCGCGGCTTTTCCGAAAGCGAGATCGCCGAGCAGCTTGCCGAACTGGACGAACGCTATGAAGCCGCCGCAGTGGGCGAGCCGACGCGGACCAATGATTTCATGACCGATCGCATCCTGCGCTGGGTCGGCGAAGGCCGCGTGCCCACCACCGGGCCCGAGGCTGCCGAACGCTACCAGGCGATGCGGGACGAGATCACGCCCGATGCCGTGCTGGCCGCATTGCGCGAGGAAGCGGTGCCGCTGGACGAAAACGCCTTCCTGCGCTTTCGCGGGCGTAGCGCTCCCGATGGCGGCGAGGAAGCGCTGCGCGAGGCGTGGACCGAAGCGATGGAGGCCCCGCTGCCGGACGAGGCGGTGATCGCGACGCAGCCGTTCGCCTATACCGATTTCGGTACGCCGGGGACGGTGGCATCCGACACGCGCGAACCGCTTTTTGGCGCGCGTACCGTGCGCTTTGCCAACAACGTCCGGCTGAACGTCAAGCACACCGACCTTGCGCGTGACCAGGTGCTCGTGCGCATGACGATCCCGGGCGGCAAGCTGCTGGAAACGCGTGAGCATCCCAATGCGGTCGAGCTGGTCTCGCGCATTCCCGCCAGCGGGCTTGGCCGGCACGAGGCGGACGAGCTGGCCTCGATCCTCGCCGGCAAGCGGGTCGGCTTCGATCTCGGCGCGTCGAGCGACGCCTTCGTGTCGAGCGGCTCGACGAGGGCCGAGGATCTGGAACTGCAATTGCAGCTGATGACCGCCCTCATCACCGATCCGGGCTGGCGGACCGAGCCGGTGACACGGTTCCGCAACGCGCTGCCCGACTATTTCGCGCGGCTGCGCGCCACCCCCGGCTCTGCGCTGGCGAGCGGGCGCGGCGCGGTGATCAGCGACGGCGACCCGCGCTTCTCGCAGCAGCAGATCGGCGCCTACCGCGATCTGGATTTCGACCAGCTGCAGGCCGCCATCGGCCCCAGCCTGGCGCGCGGACCGATCGAGATCGCCATTGTCGGTGACGTGGACGAGGACCGCGCGATTGCGCTAGTGGCCGAAACGCTTGGCGCGCTACCGATGCGCGACGCGGATTTCGCCCCGGCTCCCTCCGCGCTGGAACGGCATTTCACCGCCCGGCGCGGCGCGGTCGTGCTGCGGCACGAGGGCGAGCCGACGCAAGCGCTGGTCGAGATGATGTGGCCGACGACCGACGACGGCGATGCCGAACGGGAAATCCGCATGGAGCTGCTGGAACGCGTTGCCCGCATCGCCGTGACCGAGGAACTGCGCGAGCGGCTGGGCCAGGCCTATTCGCCGCAGGTCAGCAATGCGATGAGCAAGGTCTGGCCGGACTGGGGCACGTTCTCGATCCGCGCGCAGGTGGAACTGTCGCAGCTGCCCGCCGCGCGCGCCGCGCTGGCAGCCACGATCGAATCGCTGCGAACCGGTCCCATTCCCGCCGACATGATCGAACGCGCGCGGGCGCCACTGGTCGCTGCCTATGACAACCTGCTCAAGTCCAACGCGGGCTGGCTGGCCGTGGCGGACCGCGCGCAGAGCGAGGGCGACCGGCTGGAACGAATCGCCAGGGCGCAGGAACGCGCCCGCGCCGTCACGGCGAGCGAGCTTCAGGCCGAGGCGCGCGAATGGCTGGCGCCCGACCGCGCGGTCGAGTTCCTGGTCGTGCCCGAGGATGCGCCCTCCCCCGTGCCATAGGCAATTCGCGCCACTGCATGCTTGCGCCCGGACGCTTCAGGCCATAGGGGCTGCGGCAAGCGAAACCCCCGTCATTTCGCAGGCAGTCAAACTAGCAGAAGGTCACCCATCATGAAGGTGCAGGTCCATGTTTCGCTGAAGCCCGGCGTGCTCGATCCGCAGGGCCGCGCGATCCATCACGCGCTGGAAGGCCTGGGTTTCGACGGCGTCGCCGACGTACGTGTTGGACGCGAGATCGCGCTGGAAGTCGCCGACGACACCAGCGACGAGGCGCTGGACGAGATGTGCCGCAAGCTGCTGGCCAACACGGTGATCGAGAATTACCGCGTCGAGAAGCTTTCCTGAAGATTATTGGGCTGACCCCAAGGATACCAGACCGATGGCCTTTACCGCTGGCGTGATCACCTTTCCCGGTTCCAACTGCGACCGCGACATGGCCGTCGCGATCGAGAAGATTTCGGGCAAGGCGCCCCTGCGCATCTGGCACGGCGATGCCGAGCTGCCGGACAATATCGATTTTGTCGCGGTGCCGGGCGGCTTCTCGTACGGGGACTATCTGCGTTCCGGCGCGATGGCGGCGAACAGCCCCGTGATGCGGTCGGTCGTGGCAGCGGCGGAGCGCGGCGTGCCCGTGCTGGGCGTGTGCAACGGTTTCCAGGTCTTGACCGAGGCGCGGCTGCTGCCCGGCGCGCTGATGCGCAATGCGGGCATCCGCTTTGTCTGCCGCACCGTGCCGCTGGTGGTCGAAAACGCGTCCAGCCTGTTCACGCAGGGGTATGAGAAGGGTCAGACGATCCAGATCCCCGTCGCGCATCACGACGGCAATTACTTCGCCGACGAGGACGTGCTGAACCGGCTGGAAGGCGAAGGCCGCATCGCGTTCCGCTATGGCGAGGCGGTCAACGGATCGGCCTGCCAGATCGCGGGCGTGCTGAACGAACGCGGCAACGTGCTGGGCATGATGCCCCACCCCGAACGCGCGATCGAGCCCGAGCAGGGCAGCAGCGACGGCGCGGCCCTGTTCAAGTCGGTATTCGAGTCGCTGGCGGTCGCCTGACGTCGTCTTCCCCGGCAGCGCGAGCGGGTATTGTCCCGCATTGGCTTGCCGCGCGACCTGCGTCATACTGGGCGCCGACCGCGATCATAAGGGAGAATGTCATGCGCAGGTTCGCCAGCATTGCCGCCATCACCGCCTTTGCGCTTGCCGGGTGCGATTCCGCCCCGGAACCGGCCGCGCCCGCGGCCCAGCAAAGCCTCTCGCCCGCCGAAACGGCGATGACGGCCCCTGACGGGCTGCCGCCCTATGGCGTGTTCCGCGTGACCTCTGCCGATGGCGAGACGCGGATCATGCAGAACATCAAGGAAGACGGCACGCTGACCAACGTAATGGCCGGTACCGAGCCTGTTTCCGGCACGTGGGAGACCAATGCCGATGGTGATTTCTGCCTCACCATGGAAGGCGACGCGGAAGCCAGCTGCTATGCGCAGGAGATGAAGGACGGCACCTGGACCGCGACCAATGTCGCGAACCCCGAGGACGCCTGGACCGTCAGCCGCGTGATGGGCTCCGAAGTCCTGCCGACCGACAACGCCAGTTGATCGCCCGCGGCTTGCCATGGCGGCGGCTGGCCGCCCTCGCGCTGGTCCTGCCGCTGGCGGCGCTTGCCGCCTGCGATGAGGAAGAGCGCGAGGCTGCGGTGGAAGCGCCCGCGCAGCAGCCGGTCTATCCCGCGGCCGATGGCGGCCCGGCGACCGGCCGGTTCGAGATCGCCTCTGCCGATGGCGGCGCGATGACCGTGCAGGAAGTGCTGCCGGGCGGCCGCTATCGCAACCTGAGGGACGGAAGGCTGGTCGAAACCGGCACATGGGCCACGCCCCGGCCGGGGGTGTTCTGCACCACCAGCGACGGCGGGAAGACTTCCTGCGACGAGGAAAGCCTCGCGCCCGACGGCACCTGGATCTCCGTCAATGTCGAGGACCCTGCCGTGCGCTGGATCATCCGGCGGCTTGAGGAAACGTCGGAGCCGCCCGCCGCCTGATCTGCTACCAGACCGGGCCGACGCTGGCACCGCCGACGGCTTCGGCCAGCCTGTCGAGCGCGCTTTCGATGTCAGGCTCGACCAGCAGCTGGGCGCGGCGATCCACGCTCATGAACCCCTCGTCCTGCACCTTGTCACAGAACTGGGCGAAACCCTGCCAATAGGAATTGACGTCGAGCAGGCAGAACGGCTTGGCGTGATAGCCCAGCGCGTTCCAGGTCCATGCTTCCATCAGCTCGTCCAGCGTGCCGATGCCGCCCGGCAGGCACAGGAACGCGTCGGCCAACTGCGTCATCTTGGCCTTGCGCTGGTGCATGTCGGCGACCCGGTGCAGCTCGGTCAGGCCCAGGTGCGCCACCTCGTGACTGTGAAGCGCGTCGGGGATCACGCCATAGGCCTTGCCGCCGGCTTCCAGCACGGTGTCGGCGATGATGCCCATCAGCCCCAGCCTGCCGCCGCCATAGACAAGGTCGATGCCGCGCTTTGCCATCGCGTGCCCCAGATCGCGGGTCGCGGCGGCGTATATGGGGTTCTGGCCCATGCCCGATCCGCAATAGACGGCGAGGGATTTCAGTGCGGCCACGCTCAAAGCTCCATTTTTCCAAGAGGGCGCGCGCCGACATGGCCCAGCACCGCGGCGGCATTGCGCGCGCCGGTATCGAGGCATTGCACCACGTCGCGCCCGGCGATCAGCGCCGCGAGGAACCCGGCGGCGAACTGGTCGCCCGCGCCGGTCGTATCGACGATGGCGGCGGGCTTGTCGGCGGGGCGGGCGATTGCCTCGCCCTGCCACATCGCGACCGCGCCGGCAGCGCCGCGGGTGATGACGGGTAGCGGGCAGATTTCGGCGAGGAAACGCATCGAGGCTTCGAAATCGTCGACGCCCGACATCAGCTTCGCCTCGTACTCGTTGGCGAACAGCACGTCGACGCCGCCGTCGCGCACCAGTTGCACGATGGAATCACGGCGACCCGGCAGCGCGATCGAGTCCGACAGGGTGAAGGCGATGCGCCGCCCCTCGCCCCGGGCGATCTCGATCGCGCGGCGCATCGCGCTGCGCGGCAAATCCGGACCCCAGAGGTAGCCTTCGAGGAACAGCGTGTCGCAGCCGCGGATCGCGTCCTCGTCCAACGCGTCGGGGGTCAGGCAATGGCTGGCCGCAGGCGATGTCTGCATCGTGCGCTCGCCATCGGGCGTCACCAGGATGAAGCAGCGGCCCGTGGCGGCACTGTCGTGGGGCGGCGTGTCGAACGCGATGTCCAGATCGGTCATGTGCTGCTTGAACAGCCGGCCCAGCCGGTCGCCGCCCGTCAGCCCGATGAAACGGCAGCGCGCACCCAGTGCCGCCGCGCCCGCCAGGCTGTTGGCCGCCGAGCCGCCGGGCACTTCCTCGACCGCGCCGCTGCCGGCCATTGCGCTGGCCAGCGTCTCCGCCTCGCCATCGGCGAGCAGGCGCATCGTGCCTTTCAGCACGCCGCATTCGGCGAGGAAATCCTCGCCCCTTTGGGCAAGCACGTCGACGATTGCATCGCCGAGCGCTACGATCTGGGCCGGGTCGCTGTTCATAGGGGAAGTTTGCGCTGGATCATGGAATGTTCGCGCCGTTAGCGGCAAGCAGCGATGCGGGTCAATCGCCATGCGGCAGCCGGTAACGCACGTGATCGAGAATATCGATCAGTGAATGCATCAGAAAACACGAAACGCGATCTGTTCATTCGCGTTACCAACCATATCTTTCCCGATATCGAAACACACCGAACCAGGAGAACGACCACATGGGTGACAATGCGAAAAAAGCGCTGATCGACGGCCTCAACGGGCTGCTGGCGGATCACTTGGCCCTCTACATGAAGACCAAGAACTTCCACTGGCACGTCAAGGGGCCGCAGTTCCGCGAGCTTCACCTGATGTTCGACGACCAAGCGCAGGAGCTGTTCGGCACTGTCGACATCATCGCTGACCGCGTG
>JAPYSD010000119.1 GCA_029936705.1 Croceicoccus sp.
GGCAGATGTAGCTGTCGTCGTCGTGATCGAAGGTGAAGACCGATCGCTCGAAGGTATCGTCTCGGCGGGAGGACTTGTCGAACACCGGGATGTGCGGCTCGATCCCGCGATCCTCGACCAGCCAAGCCAGGTTCGGCGCCGACCCATAGGCGGTGTCGGCCACCAGCTTCTCGGGCCAAAGGCCAAAGCGGTCCTGCGTGCGCTCGATCATCCGACGCTGCGCGGTGACCTCGGCCTGACGGATCGCGGTCGTCGCCTCGACATCGACGATCACCGCGTGGTCGAGATCGATAAGATAGTTTGTGCTGTAAGCGTAGAAGGCAGAGCCGCGCGTAGCCGCAGTCCAGCGCGACGCGGGATCGGTCAGGTTGATCCGCTTGGGCGTAACCGGCGTCGATCCGCCGAACGCTGCATCGTCCAGCACCTCAAAATACTCGGTAACGGCGCGGCCGGCCACGTCGGGCGGCAGGCCTTCTTCGCCTGGCACCGACCGCTGGCGATGAACATCGGCGCGGATCAGGCTGGCATCGACCGCGAACCCCTCGGCACCGACCAGCCCTTCGGCCATGCAGCGCTCAACGGTCATCTCGAACAAGTGCCGCAACAGATCACTGTCGCGGAAACGGCCGTGGCGGTTCTTCGAGAACGTCGAGTGATCGGGCACCGCGCAGTCGAGATCGAGCCGGCAGAACCAGCGATAAGCAAGGTTGAGATGAACCTCCTCGCACAGCCGCCGCTCGGACCGGATACCCACGCAATAGCCGATGATCAGCATGCGGATCATCAGCTCGGGATCGATCGAAGGGCGACCGGTCGAGCTGTAAAACGGCTTCAGGTGCTCGCGGATACCATCAAGATCGACGAACCGGTCGATCGATCGCAGCAGGTGATCTTCCGGCACATGATCCTCGATGCGGAAGCTATAGAACAGCGCCTCCTGCATCACCGTCCGCTCGCCCATCATCAGCACGTCTCCGCTTGCTTGCCGAGATCACTGAATCAGCAGCTTACCCCTTCTGCAAGCAGAGTTTTTCAACAGAATAGACCCATTGCTGACATTCGGCTCTTCGCTAATTTAGGCGCATGGAACACGCGCTACTCGCTTCTTTTCTTGAAGGCAGGACTCCGGCAGCGACCTTCGCCCAATCCATCGAACAGGAAGCTGATGCCTGCGAAGCTGGGGTGCGGTCGCCTGCCAACATTGGCTATATCATCGTCACGGACGGTCCGCAATTTATCGTCACCCGGACGCACATGGCTCGGCTGCTCCAGTCCTTGCTCGACGGAACCATCCCATGGATGTCGGCAAACTATACCGGCGATTGCCTAATGATGAGCGATGACTTTCAACCTGAAAACGAGGAAGTTGCAGAGGCGATCCAGTGGGTGGCCGATGATAGCCGACCTCCTACCGACGACGAAACTCGCGCTCTGCTTAAGACATTGCGTTGAAGGCAGCTTCCCACGACTCTGACGACGGTTCCGCCGACCTGGCGATGTGCCAGAAGCAGACTGGCGGCTAACGACCCCGTTTCAGACAAGCGCAGTCGCACTTTCGTATCCTTCGACAGACACGTATTGCACTTACGGGATTTCATCCCCCGGGTCTGGACGATTCGACATCATTACCGAAGAATACAATCATGCTTCCCAGTAAAACGAGCATGATGAAGCCGAGCTTTTTCAGCCATGGCGTTTGTGGTGTGATGAAGGCCCACCGCGCCGCTATGGCCGATTGCACAGTGTAATAGAGCGCAAATGCACGACTGGCATAGGCAATGATTTGGAAGACATCCGCTTCCCAAGTGATCACTAGCCCGATGAAGACAAGCAAGGCGTAGCCATATCGCGCGGTCATCCGCCCCTTGGTAAGTTCCTCTACCAAGCCGCCAGAACCACTGGTATCGGCAATCGCTGCGCTAAACTGTGCAGCCAGCGCCGCCATCACCAGCAACACGGCGAGTAGAGAAGTGATTAGACTCATCAAGTCGATGATCGAGGTTTCCGTAAGTTTGAACTCGCTACGATCAAAGGCAAAGGCAAAGAGCCCAATATACGTCATGTAGATCACCACGCTGACAATCTGTGCCAGCTTCATGGATCGGATCCGCGTCTGCGGGTCGTAAGCACGGCCAAGATATCGGGACGTTTCGAAACCCTGCACTGTAATAAGGAGCCCGAATGCAAGAGTCAGGGCTGGCCAGCCCGAAATTTCAGCCTGATGAAAGAACAGCGCGTTCGCCGTAGCTCTTTCGTAGAAATACCACGTGAGCCCGATTAAAAGACCGACGATGATCGCCAACTTCAAGGTGACTGCAGCATATTCCATTCCTTCCAGCGCCTTGAAGCCGCGGAACCAGCCCACCGTGAGGATCAGAATATACACCGCCGTTGTCAGTAACTTGGCATTGACGGGCCCGTCATAGGCAGTCTGACTAACCGCGAACGCACCAAACAGGTTGAGGTAATATCCTACCGAAATCATGAAGGCGAAAACCAGAGCCCATGATGCGGCCAACTCAAGCCGTTCGACCGTGAGATCCTCAATAGGTTGTGGCGCGTTGCGCGCCAGAATGTTGAACCGGATCGCCGCGCCAAACAGGTAAGCTCCAAGGCACAAAGCGGCCATGATGAGCGGCGCATTTCGTCCATACGCGGTCACCAAAATGGGCGCGAGCACCAGAAACCCGCTGCCGATGATCGACGCCAGCGGTGTGACCGTGGCTCGCCAGACATCGGAATTGCGAAGGCGCGGTGAAAACAGCAGCAGACTAGCAAGCGTCACAGACAATAGGATTGCGATATCGAGCGCCACGACGGTGTCCGATCAAATTTGCGGAAGAAGCACTGCTTGCATGAGTTCCCCACCCCTCTATCGCGAAGCAAAAGCACCAGGAAACCGTTGCTCCGAATGAAACTAAATGCCGCAAGGCTCTCTGGTCAACGTGGGAAGACTGACCGTCAACTTACCACGACATTCCGGTCGTTAGCGCATCGCGGCTTATGGCCTGAAAGCGGACATGGCAGCTTTAAGCGATTCCTGTCTAAAAGCAGACTTTCGGGAAATCGGACAATCCGGAACGGCAGGTTTTAGGGAGCGAAACGTGGATAGCGGTCATTCCGAGGGATGGGCCGGCATGTCAGCTTCGAGCCGCAATCTCGGGCATTCGAGCGGTCGCGATTTTCTCCCGAAAGTTGCCGTTCAGACTATCGTCGATGGCAGCTAGGTTCCTATTCTGTCCGAGATCTACCGCTTCGTTTGGCTCAGCGCATACCTGATAGAGACAACAGCTCTTCTGCGACGACCCTCACGTCACCTCTGATGGAGTCTAGGTCGTTTAGAACGGCATTGAAGCGGCGGCTATGAGCCGACTTGTCGCCCACGTCCTTGAGCTTTGGTAAGGCTTGCTTCGTGTTGCGGCTGAGGCTCCAAGCGGTGCATGCGACCGTCTTTGCGATCAGGTCCCGGAGGTAGAGGAAGTCGCCCATGGAGTTCTGGATCTCCGACGCACGCCCATGCTTCTCGAATGCCTCGATAATTAGGGTTTCCAAAAGACGGCGGATCATGACGGCTGACGCATCAAACCACCCTTGAGAATATGCGCCGTTCGCTTGGTTAGCGATCTTCTCCAGATAGCCACGCGTACCTTTTTAGAGGATTGCGGGCACCACAGCATTTGCGTTGGTTGCCCGCTTGCCCTCTTCAGGTGGTCCCATAGCCGAGCTGATTTCGTGCTGGACCGCCTGTGCGGCGCGAGCAACGTTTTTGGCGAACTGATCCAAGTCAGCTCCTGCCGTAGAGGTGCTTTGCCATGCTTGAAGATTTGGTCGATCTGATCCGCCGACGCTTCTGAGGAGATGTGGACTTCCCGATTTACATATCCAAAACTATATACTAGAACCGTATTCCATAAAGAAGGTCGGGGATGAACTGTTCTGGTGGGCGACATGATCGCGAATTTTGCAACCATTGGTGCCGCCCTGTCAGGCGGATCAGCGGCATTGCGTCAAACGGCAACGAGGTCTTCTGGCCAGCCGTCCGGCGACAGCCCGGGCCCGGTTGGCATCATCACTTCCGACCCTCTCCCCACTCACGCACAGCACAGTTTGCATTGATCGGATTGGCCTAGAAATGAAACCGAAGGTACAGCAGGGCGTGAGCCTTTACAGCTTCCAGGAGGAGATGTTCCTGGGCCAGATGAACGTTGAGGACTGCGTTTCTTTCGCAGCATCAATTGGGGCGAAGGGAATCGAGATTCTCCCCGAACAGAACATACCCAGCTTTCCGAACGTGACCGATGCGGAAATCGCCGAATGGCATACGATGCTGGACCGTCACGGCTGTCACTTCACTTGCTACGACATGTTTCTCGACACGAAACTGCGCAAGAACCGCCTGATGACCGACGATGAGCAGGTCGCCAGCATTCGCCGCGACCTGGAACTGTGCAATCGGCTCGCTATCCGTAACATGCGCATCCTGATCTTCGTCAGGCCCGATATCCTCGAGCGCTGCGTCCCTTATGCCGAGGAGCTCGACGTGCACATGGGGGTGGAAGTCCATGCCCCGTGGTATCTCGATCACCCGTGGATCCTGCGCACCATAGAGGTCGCGGATCGGCTGAATACCGGGCACCTGGGAATCCTGCCAGACATGGGCATCTTCATGAAGCATTATCCGCCAGAATTCCGCGCCCGGTTCGAACGCGAAGGCGCACGCCCCGAAATCACCCAGTTCATCGTCGACCAGCACGAAGAAAAGGTGATGTGCGAATACACGATCTACGAAGTGGCTGTGAAGATGCAGGGCAATCCGGCAGAAGTGCGCATGGCTGAAACGCTGCGTCATGCACCTTATGCCAATCCCAAGCGGATCGGCGACTTCGCACCCTATTTCAGGCACATTCAGGCCAAGTTCTACGGCATGACCGACGACTGCCACGACCCATCCATCGCATATGACGAAGTCATCCCGGAATTGGTCAAGGCCGGTTGGGAGGGCACGCTATCGAGCGAATATGAAGGCAACCGCTGGATACAGGATGCGGAGGACGTCGACAGCCGTGAACAGGTCCGCCGCCAGCACGTGATGTTCGAGAGACTCCTGGGAGAAACCGCATGAAGAACGCCTTTCTGCTAGGGATCGCCGCATGCGCGCTGACCGTTCCCGCCGCAGCGCAGGAACCGCAATATCCCGTCATGGAAAGCACGATCATCGCGCCGCCAGTGATGCAGGGCGAGATTGCGTTGCCCGTGTCCAATCAGGCGAAGAATCGCGAGATCTGGACGACTTCGGAAGGGAAGACCTGGGTCCGCAATGTGACGCACCCCACCCTTACGCCCGTGCTTCCCGTGGGAACTCACCGCGACACGGCCGTCATCGTTGCACCCGGTGGCGGGTTTCTCGGCCTGTCGATGCAGAATGAGGCCTGGGATATTGCCCGCTGGCTGGCGAATAACGGAATTCCGGCGTTCATCCTGAAATACCGCACGGTCCCCACCCCCGTCGATCAGGCGCAGTTCGATCGGGAGATCATCCCTGCCATGAGCGGAGGAAAAGCCAGCTTCGGACCTCCAGGCGATACGCCGCCAGAGGCGCTGTCCGACGGGGAAGCGGCCATCGCATACCTGAAAGCGAACGCGCAGACCTACGGCATCAACCCCGATCGTATCGGCTTCATGGGATTTTCGGCGGGCGGCATGTTGGCCAGAAGTCTCGCTACCGGGAACGCTGCAGGTGATCTCGCTTTCGCTGCCCCGATATATCCGATGATGAATGCCGTTGACGTGCCTGCTAACGCGCCACCGATCTTCGTCGCGCTCGCTGCCGACGATCCCTTGTTCGGCAAGGCCCCGCACGGTCTGGTCGATAGCTGGGAGAAGGCCGGCAAGCCGGTCGAGTTCCACTTGTTCGCAAATGGCGGCCACGGCTTCGGGGCGGGTGAGAAAGGAACCGCAGCAGAAGGCTGGCTCAAACAATTCGTTCGGTGGCTCGACGCCACGCAGCCGCGCGTTTCGTCAAAGGATTGATGCAATGTTTGACAAGTACATCATAGACCCCGACAGCTTTGCCAATGTCGGCCCGGAAAACGCGCGTACGGGTTTCAGTTTCACCACGAAGCTGGGCTACTATCGCGGTCTGACGCTCTCGATGCTCGAAGACCTGGCAGTTTCTCTGGATGGGGAGAGCCTGCCGCGGGACGCGATTTCCTTCGACGAAGGCAATGGCCCGATCGATCTGGATCAAATGGAAACCGCCTACGACCGGCGCTGGAACTTTGGCGCTCCAGCAAAAGTGACAGTCGCATATCCTGGAGGGCTGACCGCGGGAACGCATACCGTGTCGCTGCGTCAGCAGCTGAGGATCAGCTACATGCCGTTTCCATCGGTCCGCTTTACGGAAAAAGTCATCGAATTCCCCTGATGGCCTTTGGCCTGAAGCCTGTCGTGAGGTCAGTTGGTCAGATAAGCGACGATCATGTCGCAAAGGCCTTCGACCAGCGTATTCCAGTCCTGTTGTTCTATCATGGGGTCCTGGCTGTCCAGGCTGAGGTGCCTGGCGAGCGTGGCGAAAGTTATGTGGAAGACAAGATGTGCTTTCGCCTTGGCGTTACCGACGATTTCGGACTCGAAATGCAGGATTCCGCGCGCCATTTCATCCGCAGTGTCCTTCTCGCGGCGATAGCCTTCTCGCGAAGAATCCGAGTCGCCGCTGGCCTGCCGCATGGCAAGGCTCAGCATCAGCGCGTTGTCTCGTAGAATTTCAGAATATTTCGTGACGTGGCCGCGGACGAAAGAGGCGAGGTTGTCCGACTGTTTCAGTACGTGGACGAAGGCATTTCTCTCCTCCTCGGCCATTTCGCTCATCGCAAGTCCCAAGACCGCGCGCACGAGGTCATCCTTGTTTTCAAAGCGGTGATAGATCGATCCGATCGAAACTTCGCCTAGCTTGCTGACTTCCTGCAGGGTAAATTCGTCACCCCCCCGCTCGATTAGCAACTGGCGCGCAGCATCCATCATTCGCTTCAGCGAGGCTTGGCTGCGCGGCTGCTTGGGTTTGCGGGTGACTTGCGATGCGGCAGATTTCGGCACGAACTGTTCCTGTTTGCGGCGATGCGATTTGCGCTCGTATCAAAGCGGGAATCTATTACGGGACCCCCGTACATTGCAACGCACTAATCGAAATCATCTTTGTGGCCGCGGCTCCATGCCCGGTTTTCTGGGGATTTGACCCTCGCACTATGATCGCGCGAATGCCATCCAAGGCCGCTTGACACACGCTCCGAAGTTCTTAGAAGCATATTCTAATTCGGCCATACATAAGATTTGGTGCGGGACGAGGGCAACTTTGAGTGGAAATTGATCGGGATCGGTGCCCGCTCATATCCGCAAGCTTCTCACCCCGTTCGGCAGCATGACTTTCCCGGGGAGGAAGCATATGAACAAGAAGCGTACTCTATTCGCCTGCCTGATGATGGGTGTTTCGATCACATCGGTCGCAGCGCATGCCCAGGACGCAGGCTCGACGAATTCGTCGGGCGAAGATGCTCAAAGTCAGGACCAAGCAGGCGTCATCGTGGTCACCGCGCAGCGTCGGTCGCAAGACGTCCTCAAGGTTCCGGTGAGCGTGACAGTAGTCGGAGAGCAGGAGCTTGAGGATCGCGGCGTCAACAACCTCAACGGCGTGACCAAACTCGCGCCGAGCCTGCAGGTCGCTCAAGACAACACCTTTTCAGTCCGGGGCATCGGCACCGGAACCTTTGCCAACACGGTCGAGGCGAGCGTATCGCAGGTCGTCGACGACGTCGTCCTTGGAAACCGCGAATTCGCGTCCAATGCTTTCTATGACGTTGCTCGGGTCGAGGTGCTGAACGGCCCGCAAGGGTTGCTGTTCGGCAAGAACGCTTCCGCCGGTCTGGTCAACATCACAACCAAGCGCCCGGTGCTGGGCGATCTGTCGATGTCTGCCGACGGAGAAATCGTGCGGCGGGCACGTCCCGGCAAGGACGGAACCGGTTTCCAGGTGCGCTCCACGCTGAACCTGCCGATCGGGGACAATGCAGCAGCCAGACTGAACGCGATCTATGCCGAAGACGATCCGGTGACCGTTGTGAACGTGAACCCGGCCGTGCGTAACGATCTGAAGAGGGAAAACTTTGGTGTTCGCGCGAAATTTCTTTTCGAACCGTCGGATGCCTTGTCGGTATATATTGCCGGCGACCTGAACCGGCAGCGCGGAATCACGACCCGTTACGACGTGACTTTCCGCGAATTCGGCCCAAATAGCCAGTATCCTGCGTTGGACTTGGTCGCAGGCCCTGAGAACCTGAATTATTCGGTCGATGCGCCGAACTATCGGGACAGCGATACCGGCGGACTGCAGGCCAATATCGCTTACAAATTCGATAGCGGCCTGGAACTTACCAGCGTCTCGGCCTGGAAGACCGCCACGACCGATTTCCAGTTCGATTCCGACAATACGCCCGTCAATTTCTTCAATTTCAATATGTCGAAGAGCACGTATGACCAGTACTCGCAGGAATTGCGGCTGGCGCTCCCTGACGAAAACCGCCTGACGGGAC
>JAPYSD010000120.1 GCA_029936705.1 Croceicoccus sp.
GCGTGAGCGTACGCTGCGAGCCGAGGCCGAAGAAGTTGATGAAGGTCTGGCCCGAACCGAAGCTGCCCGACTGGCCGCCGACCGGGTTGTTGGCGGGCGGACCGAAGGCGGGCTGTTCTTCCAGGATCTCGCCGATGTTGGTGATGCCGCGCTGTTCGATCTGTTCCGAACCGACGACGATCGAGGGTTCGATCGTGTCATAGTTCGGACGGCGGATGCGCGAACCGGTGACGACGA
Organism: Croceicoccus sp.; assembly: GCA_029936705.1. Taxonomy (GTDB): domain Bacteria; phylum Pseudomonadota; class Alphaproteobacteria; order Sphingomonadales; family Sphingomonadaceae; genus Croceicoccus. The sequence goes on from JAPYSD010000120.1 coordinate 238, forward strand.
TCGCCTGGTCGGCGGGCTGCACGGATTCCGTGGTGATCTCGGTATCGTCGGCCATGTCCTGCGCCGCCGCGCCGGTCGGCACGGCAGCCGCGAGAACGGCCATGCCCGCAAGCGAACTCGTCGCGAACAGGCGCTGCCTGCTGAATGGCATCTTGGTTTTCATCGTAGTCCCTTTTGTCCCTGGTAGCCTTGTTCAGGCTTTTCCGATGTTCGCCGGGCCTTGCAGCGGGACGAATCCACGCGCTGGGCCGATGCGGCGAACGCCGTACTTCACCGAAAGGGACCGCCAAGGGAAAGGAAACTAGTCTCAAATAAAACGAATTACCGGCAATTGTTACATTATCGCAACATTACCGGACGCGGCTTCCCTTGGTGCCCATGCGTCCGTTCACCCGCACCCAGTACGACCCGAGCGCGGCGCGTTCGAATTCCACGCTGTCGCCGACCTTGGGTTCGCGGAAGCGGGCGGGGGCGTCGCGCACTTCCCATACGGCGTCGCCTTCCGCGATGGTGATGCGCCAGGAATCCTGGCCGATCCGGGCGACGCGGGTGATCGTGGAGTTCAGCGTGTCGAGCGCGTCCACTTCCTCGCCGTCCTTATCCTTGCCGCCGAACAGGGTGATCGTCGGCAGCGAGAAGCCGAAGGCGTTGCGGCGCGTCTTCTCGATCTCCTCGGTGCGGACCAGGCGCACCTGTCCGCGGTCAAATTCCGCTAGCAAACGGGCACTGACATTATCGAAACAGCGGAGGCGTTCGCCATCGCCGGCAATCGCGCTGCATTGCCGCATTCTTTCGACGATGGCAGGGTCGTTCGCGGCATTTTCGGCGGCATCCTGGGCTGCCGCGGCAGAGGGCAGAGCGCAGGCCGCAGCGGGTATCAGTGCAACGCCCAGCAGCATCTTCGATCGGATCATCAGCACGGGTCCAGCCTTTCTGTCCGGCACAAGCTGCGCCTAAGTCCCCCGGTCATGGCATAAAAACGCCGAAAGTCCAGCAAAGCCCCCGTGTAACCTAGTTGCAACAGTAACGGCATGATTCGTTGCTGTTTGGTGATTCTCGTTGCAGTTGGAACCAGCTCCCACTTACTCAGCCGCTACGGACCAGGTCCGGGAAAACCATAGAGCAGGCGCAACAGCGCCGTATCACTCAGGGGAAATTCATGTCCAATCGTCTGACCAAGGCGTCTCTGCTTGCAGGCACCATCATGGTCGGTGCCGTCGTAAGCACCCCGGCCCTTGCGCAAGCCACCGATAGCGAGCCCGCGCTGCAGGCCACTCCCTCTGCCGAGCCGGAAGGCGAATACATCGTCGTGACCGGTTCGCGCATTCAGCGCCGCAACGTCGAGAGCTCGGCTCCGGTCGCCGTTGTTTCCGACGAGGAATTCTCGCTTTCGGGTACGGTGAACGTCGAGAACGTCATCAACACCCTGCCGCAGGTCGTTCCGGGCACCACCGCCTTCTCGAACAACCCCGGCAACGGTACCGCCACCCTGAACCTGCGCGGTCTGGGTGAGCAGCGTACGCTGGTCCTCGTCAACGGCCGCCGCTGGATGTCGTTCGACGTCTCGCAGGTCGTCGACCTCAACACCATCCCGGCCTTCCTGATCGACTCGGTCGACGTGGTGACCGGCGGCGCCGGCGCCGTTTACGGTTCGGACGCTCTTGCCGGCGTCGTGAACTTCCGCCTGCGCAACGTGCAGGGCCTGGAAGTCGGCGGTCAGTACAGCCTGACCTCGCGCGGCGATGGCGCCCGTTACAACCTGAACGCGGCACTGGGCAGCGAATTCGCCGATGGCCGTGGTAACGCGACGGTCTTTGCCGAGTACTACAACCGCAAGTCGCTCTTCCAGGGCGACCGCAAGTTCTCGAACTTCGCTCTCGGCGGCGAGACCTTTGGTGAGCCGCTGCAGCAGTTCGGTTCGTCGACCATTCCGAACCTGCGCTTCAACGCTCCCGGTTCGGTGGCGATCGACGCCAGCGACGATCCGGCAACCCTGCCGCTGGGCGAAGGCACCGTCCTCGATGACGCGGTCTTCAACGCCCCCGGCGTTGCAAGCCCGCGCATGGGCGATCTCTACAACTACGCTCCGGTCAACTACCTGATGCTCCCGCAGGAGCGTTACCTGATCGGCGGCTACGGCGACTACGAGATCGGGGACGGCCACACCGCCTATACCGAGGTGACCTACGTCAACAACCGCGTCGATTCGGCCCTGGCCGCGACTCCGGTGACCGGCACCTACCTGGTCGACATCGACACTGCTTCGCAGTTCGTCGATGCCGACACGCTGGCTGCCCTGCAGCAGCTCGACGCCAACGAGACGGCTGCCAATGCCGCCCGTCTGGCTGCCGGCCTTTCGCCGATCGACGGTGCGGCACCGGGCGTCGTCAGCGCCTCGCTGCAGCGCCGCGTGATCGAAACCGGCCTGCGCGAGAACCTCGACGAGCGTAACGCATTCCGCCTCGTCGGCGGCCTGCGCGGTCCGATCAACGACTACGTCAGCTACGATGCCTATTACATGTACGCCCGTACGCGTAATGCGCAGGTCCAGCAGGGCAACATCTCGCGCTCGCTGTTCCAGGCTGGCCTCGACGGCAGCGGTACGCCGATCAACATCTACGGTCTGAACACGCTGACGCCCGACATGGTCGACGCGATCTCGATCCAGGCCCAGAACGGCGACGTTTCGTCGATCCAGGTCGCCAGCGGCGTGGTCAACGGCACCTTCGGCGACTTCGCCCTGGGCGCCGCGGAACCGGCCGGCTTCGCGCTGGGTGCGGAATACCGCAAGGTATCCTCGCAGTTCATTCCCGACACCGCGCTGTCCTCGGGCGACGTCATCGGCTTCAACGCCGGCGATGCGACCGAAGGTTCGTACGATGTGAAGGAAGTCTTCGGCGAGCTCAGCATTCCGTTCGAAACCGAAAGCGGCATGCGCTTCGTGGTCGAGGGCAAGGGTCGTTACTCCGACTACTCGCTCGAAGCGGTTGGCGGTGTGTGGTCCTATGCCGGCGGCGTTGAATTCGCACCGATCCGCGACATCAAGTTCCGCGGTCAGTACCAGCGTGCGGTCCGTGCACCGAACGTGTCGGAACTGTTCGGCGGTCAGTCGATCGGCTTCCCGCAGGCAACCGACCCCTGCTTCAGCCAGGCTTACCTTTCGGCCAATCCGGGTGCCGCAGCGGTCTGTACCGCTACGGGCGTTCCGGCGGGCAACCTGGGCAATGCGGCGTTCCAGCTGAACCCGCAGATCCCTGCGCTGTTCGGTGGTAACCCCAACCTTGCCGAGGAAACCTCGGAAAGCTGGACCGCGGGTGTCGTGCTTCAGCCGAGCTTCGTGCCCGGCCTGACGGTGACGGCGGACTACTTCAACATCGTGATCGAAGACGCCATCTCCAGCATCAGCCTGCCCGTCGGTTTCGACCTGTGCTACGGCCAGGTGCAGGACGCTTCGAGCCCGCTGTGCGCTACGTACTTCAATCGTAACGCCGAAGGGTCGTTCGACGTCGAGAACACCCCGCTGGTCTCGACCGCCAACATCGCGGAACTGGGCGTCAGCGGTATCGACCTCGAGTTGAACTACCTGACCACGCTGCCGTTCTCGATGCTCACCGACTCGGGCGAGAGCGACTTCAACATCTCGTTCCTGGGAACCTGGACCGACAAGGCTTACTTCGAGCCGATCGCCGGTCAGGACCGTGTCGAGTGCGCCGGTCAGTTCGGTCTGAACTGTGGCGAGCCGACCCCCGAGTACAAGTGGACGAGCCGCTTCTCGCTGATCGACGGCCCGCTGACCACCTCGGTCCGCTGGCGTTACCTCAGCGGCGTTCGCGACGACGAGCCTTCGGTTGACTTCGCCGACTTCAACGGCACCGAGCGTATCGGCGCCTACAGCATGATCGATCTCACCCTGGCCTATGCCGTGAACGAGACTTTCGATCTGACCTTCGGCGTGAACAACCTGTTCGACAACCTGCCGGGCACCCCGCAGTTTGACGCGGACGGTATCGTCACCAACAGCCCGAAGGATCTGCTGGGCGACAACCAGGAGCAGGCCAACACCTACCCGAGCACCTATGACGTGCTGGGCCGTGACTTCTTCGTCGCCGCGACGATGAAGTTCTGATCCTGCCAAAGGTGAAGTAGGAAGGGGCGGTGACCGGAGACGGTCGCCGCCCTTTTCCTTTGGTTCGTGAGCGGCGCGGGTGGGCGCCGCGATCAGGAGCGGATTGGCGGCAGCTAGGCCGTGGTAACGTCGAAGGCGACGGTCATGCGGCGCCCTACGCCGAAGGGCGTGGTGCCGTGATAGAGCGTGCTGGGAAACAACGCGAGATGGCCCGTTTGCGGCCGGAACACCGCCAGCGGCCCAAGGTCGAGCCGCAGATCGGCAGGCGGACGGCCGAGTTCGAGCAGCGCCTCGCCGCTATCGGCGCCGAGCGCGGGCAATTCGAGGTAGAGCGCAGAAGACAGTATGCCCTGCGGGTGAATATGCCCGGTATGATGATCGCCTCCGCCCGTCAGCCTGACCGACCACGATCCCTCGATACGCCAAGGCCGGTCGCGCCAGCGCAGCAGCGGGTGGCCGTCGTCTTGCGGCGGCAGGGCGGCGCGGTGAACCTCCAGCGTCGCGCGGATCGCATCGGCCAGGCGCCGCAGTTCGGGCTCCATCCGGTGGAACAGCCTGCCGCGGGTCTGGGTGCCGCCGCGCAATGACTGGCCGAGCGGGAAGACCGAGCTGTCGTGCAGATCGTGCAGCACGCGGGCGGCGTCGGCCAGGATCGCGGCATCGCCTTCAAGCGGACGCAGCGCGTGCAACCCGGGCTCTCCGTGCAGCCATTCGGCGCGCGGGTCGCCGGTCAACCGCCAGACGATGCCGCGCAGCGCCCAGGCCCCGATGTCCCATGGCTGGCGATCGAGCGCGCGGGTCAGCAGCGCATCCGCACGGTCATGTTCGCCGCGCCTGATGCGGTGACGCGCCTCGTGCAGGTCGCGTTCGAAACTTTCGCCGGGCAGCGCCGCGAACAATGTTTCCGCCGCATCGTCGTCGCCTGCGGCGCCCGCATAGATAGCCTCCAGGAGTGCAAGTCGCGGTTGTTCGGGGAAGCGGTGGCGGGCCGCGCGGACGATGTCCGCCGCCTCGGCATTGCGGTCGATCCCGGCCAGCAGTTCGCCGTGCAGGATCACGATGCTCTCGTCCTGCGGAAGCTTTCGGCTTGCCTCGGCCAGGTGGCTGGTGAAATCCCGCTCCCCCGCCGCAAGGCGCAATTGCGCGAGGAAGCGCAGCCCGTCCTGCCAGCCGGGGCCCTGCGCCACCAGCTGTTCGGCGATCGCGCGCGCACTCGCGCTGTCGCCCGCCGCGTCGAGGGCTTGCGCCTTGCCCAGCCACGCGTTGGGATCGGCGGAATGGACCTGCAGCGCGCGGTCGAAGCGGGCGATCGCATCGTTCTCCGCCCGCTCCAGCGCAAGACGCGCGCGGCCATGCAAGGCAAGCGCGCGCGCGGGATCAAGGGCGAGGGCGCGGTCATAGGCCGCCGCTGCCTGATCCAGCCGGTCGGCGCCCCGCAGCGCGTTGGCATGGGCGGAATGGAAGCGGGGATCCTTCGCACCGGCCTCGGCAAAATCCTCCAGCAATGCGGCCGCTTCCTGCGGTCTGCCAGCCTGCGTCAGCGCGATTGCCCGGTTGATGGCAATGGCCAGCGTACCGGGCCGTGCTGCCAGCGCCTGTCCGAACATGTCCGCCGCAGCCGCAGGATCGCCGCTGCGCATGTAGAGGTTGCCGGCGGAATTCAGCAGGTCGGCATGTCCGGGATGCTGCGCCAGTGCGGCGCGGTAGAGCGCGATCGCCTGCGCCGCGTCGCCGCCCCGTTCGGCGGCCACCGCCCGTTCGTGCCATTGCTGCGGCGCGCCGCTCACCTGTCGCGCACCCATCCGGTAATAGCGAAGCGCTGCGCGGGCGCGAAGGGGGCGACATAGCTGACGGCATGCGATTGCGGGACCGCGAACAGGTTCAGCGTGTTGAAGCGGGGCCGCCAGCCCTCGATGATGTCGCCGTCGTCGTCGAGGAAATTGAGGTAGCCGCCCCAGTCCGGGTGCCAATCGTCGCCCGCCAGGTTGAGCACATAGGCGACGCGCCACCCCTCGGCGACATGGCTGTCGATGTGGCGGCCGAGGAAATGGCCGGGTCCGAACAGGGTCGCCTGCGCGTCCGCCTTGACCAGCGTGTCGATGCCAGTGACGTCGCGGACAAGGTCCAGGAAGTCGGGCGTGTTGAGATATTCGACCAGCATGTCCTGCACGCTGTCGGGGGACCATTTCTCCTGATAGGCGGTCAGCATCGGATAGCGCGCGAAGCGGCAGGCATATTCGCCCGCGGCTGCCGCCTTGTGCGATGCTTCCATGATGTGGCGGGCCTTGGCCTGACCGTCGGGCGTGCGCAGCTGCGGTGCCTCGACCGCTTCTGGCGCGGCTTGCGTGCCGGCCTGTCCAGCCATCCCCCAAGGGGTGTGCGAGGCAAGAATCTTGCGAATCTCGGCCGCTGTAGCTTCTGTTAATACGTTCCGTACTTGCACGCGGCCGTTACATCTGTAACGATCCGCCAGAGCGTCGCGTTCGATCGAGGGGTTCAGCCTGAATAATTCCTTGGGCACTTTACGGGCGACCTTTCTTTCGCGTGCTGCGCCGTCGTTAGGCGCAGCGGGGCTTGCATGGCAAGCGGTCGCGCCTGGGTCGAAGAATTGGCGGAGGGGCCAGTGAGAAGTTCGATTGCTATTCGCGGCGATTGCCGCTTGTGCGGGCGCGACCCGTCATGAGCCCGGCGCTCTGCCTGTCCCGCTTCCTGCCCTATCGCCTTTCGATCACGTCGAACGCGATCAGCCAGCGCATCGCGATGGAATATCGCGCGCGTTTCGACCTCAAGGTGCCGGAATGGCGCGTGATGGCGGTGCTGGGCGATGTCGGGCCGCTGACGCAGCGGCAGCTGGTCGGTGCGACCTTCATGGACAAGGTCGCCGTCAACCGCGCGTGCAAGGTGCTGGTCGAACAGGAACTGGTGATGCGCCATCCCAACAGCCTCGACGGAAGGTCGCACCTGCTCGAGCTGACGCAGGAAGGCCGCGACATCCATGCGCAGGTGATGCCACTTGCGCTGAAGATGGAGGAGGAGATCCTCGCCTGCCTGAGCGCCAAGGAACTGAGCGAATTCAGCAAGACGCTGGACAAGCTGTTCGCGCAGGTGCGCGACATGGATCCCGATAGCGAGGACTGAGGCGTCGGGCTCCGCCAGCTTGCCCCACGGGTGCGGACAGCTAACCCCCTGACTGGACTGTCGGGTTGAGGGTGCCCTCTTGGCACGCCGAACCCGCTCGCCTTCTGACACCGCGCACGAAAAAGGGCGGCGCCGGTTGCCCGGTGCCGCCCCGTTTCTCCGGCGCAGGGCCAGCTGCCTTACAGCATCGCGTCCGAGATCGAGCAGGCCGCCGGGCCAAGGATCACGATGAACAGCACCGGCAGGATGAACAGGATCAGCGGCACGGTCATGATCGCGGGCAGGCGCGCGGCCTTTTCCTCGGCGCGCATCATGCGCTCGTTGCGGAATTCCGCCGACAGCACGCGCAGCGCCGAGGCGAGCGGCGTACCGTAGCGTTCGGTCTGCACCATGGTGGTGGTCACGCCCTTCATCGCTTCCAGGTCGACGCGGTAGGTCAGGTTCTCGAACGCCATGCGGCGCTCGGTCAGGAAGGACAGCTCGATCGAGGTCAGTGCGAATTCGTCGGCCAGTTCCGGATAGGCGCGGCCCAGTTCGCGGGCGACGCGGTTGAAGGCGGCATCGACGGTCAGGCCCGCCTCGGCGCAGATGACCAGCAGGTCGAGCGCGTCGGGAAGCCCCTTGCGGATCGCGTCGGTGCGCTTGGTGATCATGTTCTTGAGATACATGCCCGGGCCGTAATAGCCCGCCGCCAGGCTGGCCGCGAAGGCGGCAAGGCGCTTCATCGGGCCCCAGTCGGGATAGGTGTCCGTCCAGTAGACCACCGTGGCGACGATCAGGCCGAAGACGACCGGCAGCACCAGCCGCGCGGCGACCACCACATAGGCCAGTTCCTTGCGGCGGATGCCGCTCTGCATCAGCTTCTGCTCGATCTCCTTGATCTGGCTGTCCTGCAGCATCGAGAAGCGCGCCAGATAGTCGCGCACCTTGTCGGTCAGGTCGGTCTTGCGGCGCAGCGTGCGGCGCTTGACCTGCGCCTCGGTCATGAGGCCGAGCTTCAGCTCCTCGCGCCGGGCGTTCAGCGATTTGACGCGCTTGGCCATCGGGTCGCGCACGGTCAGTGCGGCATAGATCGCC
>JAPYSD010000121.1 GCA_029936705.1 Croceicoccus sp.
TGTCGGATCAGTCGCGCAGTTCGACCCATACGGGCGCGTGGTCGCTGGCCTTCTCGCGCCCGCGATAGGCCTTGTCCACGCCGCTGGCGACCAGGCGGTCGGCCAGTTCGGGCGACAGCAAGGCGTGGTCGATGCGAAAGCCGTGATCGCGCTGCCATGCGCCCGCCTGGTAGTCCCAGAAGGTCCAGATCCCGCCCCGCGGGTGATGCAGGTCGAGCGCGTCGGTCCAGCCGTCGCCGATCAGGCGGAACCACGCGTCGCGCGATTCGGGCTGCATCAGCGCATCGCTGGCCATCGCCTTGGGCGACCAGACGTCCTTGTCTTCGGGAATCACGTTGTAATCGCCGATGACGATGCTGGGGATCTCGGCCGCGCGCAATTCGGCCATGCGGGTGCGCAGCCGCTTCATCCATGCCAGCTTGTAATCGAACTTGGGCCCCGGCACCGGGTTGCCGTTGGGCAGGTAGATGCACACGACGCGCACGCCCCGGAAATCAGCCTCGAGGTAGCGCGAATGCGTATCCTCGTCGTCGCCGGGCAGGCCGCGCAGCACCTCGCTCGCGGGCTGATCCCCGCGCGAGAGGATGGCGACGCCGTTGAAGCCCTTCTGCCCGTGCCAGATCGGCGTATAGCCGGTCCCCTCGAACTCGTGCGCGGGAAAGGTGTCGTCGCTCGACTTTATCTCTTGCAGGCAGGCGACGTCGGGCTGCGTTTCCTCGAGCCATTCGAGCAGGCGGGGCAGGCGCGCCTTGACCCCGTTGATGTTGAAGCTGGCGATCTTCACGGGCGATGTCCGGTGGGCTTTAAAAGATCAGACGGCGAAGCTGGAGCCGCAGCCGCAACCGGCGGCGGCATTGGGATTCTCGACCTTGAAGGCCGAACCGCCCAGCGATTCAACGTAATCCACCACGCTGCCGCGCACGAGGTCGAGACTGACCTCGTCCACCGCCAGCGTCACGCCATCGGTCTCGGCCGTGACGTCGTCGCTCTCCACCACCTCGGTCAGGCCGAAGCGGTACTGGAAACCGGAGCAGCCGCCGCCCTCTACCGCAAGCCGCAGGATCGCGGGCTTCCCCTGCTTGCTCGCGATCGCGGCGACACGCTGCGCCGCGTTCGGGCTAAGCTGGATGGGCGGGATCGTCTGTTGTTCCATAGACCCTCAGATAGGGGGCAGCGCCGCGCGCGGCAAGGCGTGCGCGGCGTGGCCCGCCCTGCGGCGCGTCACGCGCTGCGGATATAGTTGCGCATCTCGCTGGCCTCGTGCTCGATCTGGTCGATATGCGCCTTCACCAGGTCGCCGATCGACACGAAATCGATCATGCGGCCGTTCTCCACCACGGGCAGGTGCCGGATGCGGCGCATGGTCATCAGCGCGAGTGCTTCCGATTCGGTCATCTCGGGCGCGGCGGTCACCGCTGGCGAGGTCATCGCGTCGCTGACCGGTGCGGGAAGCGCATCGGCGCCCCGTTCGTCGAGGCTGCGGATCACGTCGCGTTCCGAGAAGATCCCCTGCACCGCGCCGGTTTCGTCGACCACGGGCATGGCGCCGATTCGCCTGGCGCGCAGCAGGGCGACCGCCTCGGCAACCGAATGATCCGCCCGGCAGGTGATGACGCCCGCGTCGCGGTGGGCGATGATCTGTGCGATATTCATAGGCTTGCCTTCCCCGTTCAACATGGGGACCAGCCGGTTCGCGCGGGATCTGAACGCCCCGCTGATACTGCGAAAGGCCGATCCGACGCGCGCATGATGCCACTGTTCGTCTTTGCTTGCCAGTGCGGAGCGCAATCGCCATCTAGCGGGGCATGACTCGACGGTCCCCACTCGACGATCCCGAAAACGCCGCCTTCGCCTGGGGGCGGTACAAGCGGATGATGAAGGGCATGCTGGCGCTGACCCTGACGACGATCGCAGTGGTGCTGGCCTGGCTGACGTATGAGAACGGCCTGCTCTCGATCCATTTCTACATCGCGTGGGGGCTGGGCATGGGGGTCATGATGATGCTGGTCGCGGCGCTGATGGGGCTGGTGTTCCTGTCGAACGGAACCGGCCATGACGAGGCGATCGACGACCGCCTGGGCGACGAGGCGAAGGATACCTGGGAGGACCGCTAGGGTCTGGTGTCTTCCGTGGGATGCAGGCGGTGATCCTCGACCGGGGTGCCGCCGATCAGATGTTCCTGGATGATCCGTTCCAGCACGTCGGGCTTGCAGCCCCAGTACCAGACACCCTCGGGATAGACGACCGCCAGCGGCCCGGCGGCACAGACGCGCAGGCAGTTCGCCTTGCTGCGCATGACGCCGCCCTTGCGGTCGAGCCCCAGTTCGGCCAGCCGCTTCTTGAGATAGTCCCAGCTTTCCAGCCCGGTCGACAGAGGGCAGCACTTGGGCTTGGTCTGGTCGGCGCAGAGGAAGATGTGGCGCGTGAACGGCTCGCCGCCGCCGATCGCGGTCAGCGTGGCAGAGGCCTGGGGCAGGGCAATATGCGGGCGGACGGCGACCGGCGCTGCCGCGGCGTCTTCACCCGGATCAGAGGCGTCCGGTGATGCGGGCAATCTCGCGCTCGACGATTTTCTCGACCAGGCCGGGCATGTTCTCGTCCAGCCATTGCTTCAACATCGGGCGCAGCATGTCGCGCACCATGTCCTCCAGCGGATTGGCGGCGGAAGGCGCGGGCGCGGGCCGGGTCGCTGCCTGCTGCAGGGCCGAAAAGCGGTCGCGCAGAGCATCGGCGGCGGCACCTGCGATCAGCCCCTCGGTCGTGCCGGGCGCCGGAGCGGGTGCGGTTGCGGGTGCGGGTTCCGGCTGCGACTCGGGCCGGGCCGATACGACCGGTTCCTCGGCAGGCTCCACCAGTTCGAGCGGTTCCTCGTTCTCGGAATGCTCTGCGGTGTCATCGGCGTAAGGCGAACCGTCAGTGCTGTCGTCGTCGGACCAGCGCCGGGAATCGTTGGCCTGTTCTTCGCTTCGATCGCGGCCTGTCCATTCCACCTGGTCGTCCTGCTCGGGCGGGGGGAGGATGATCGGTTCGTCCGAATCGTGGGTTGCGGCCTCGCGCTCCTCCGGCTCGTCGACATCGAATACGTCGCTGTCGAGGCTGCGCAGGTCGAACACGTCCGTGCGCCCGTCGTCGGCGATGGATTCTTCCTCGGCAGGCTCGGTCGCCGGCGCAGGTTCGGCCGAACGCGCGCCGAAGGGGGAGGGGCGCTGGAAACTATAGGGCGAGAAGCTGGCGGGGCGTTCCGGCACCGGCTGGCCATTCTCGCGCGCGGCATCGCGGGCGAAGGTGTCCGCCGATCGCCGCGGCCCGTCTTCCCGCGAAATGACCTGCTTGATCGATCGCAATATGTCCTCGACCGAAGCCTCGCCGTCCTTGTGCGCCATGTCCTGGTCCCCGTGCCGCTATTCGCCAGGGATTGTCGCGTCTTGTGCGGGCGTGTCAACGGTGCGCGTCGCCTGGGCCACAGGATCCGGTTCGAAACGCCAGTCGAAAATCGAATCGTCGATCGAATTGTAATAGACCGTCGGGTCGTAGAGCGGCCCGCCGACATCGAGGTTGAGATCGTCCGCCTCGGCAAGCCCCATCGCTGCCAGCAGCGAGAAACCCGCGACATAGGCGTTGCGGCGCGCGGTCACCAATTGCACCTCGGCGCGCAGCAGTTCCTGCTCTGCGTCCAGGATGTCGAGGATGGTGCGGTTACCGACCGAGTTCTCCGCCCTGACGCCTTCGAGGCTGAGCTGCGCGGCGGACACGGCCGACGTCGTCGATTCGATCACCTGGAGCGACGCCTGCCACGCGGTGAAGGCGCTGCGCACCTGTGCGACCACGTCGCGTTCGATGGCGATCTCGGTCTCGTAAGTCGAAGCCGCCTGCGCCTGTGCCTGGCGTTCCTGCGCGGCGGGAAGACCGCCCTGGAAGATCGGGATGCTGATCCGCGCCCCGGCCTGTGCCGAGGTTTCGCGCTGCGCGAAATCGGCGCCGATGATGCCATTGCCCAGCGTGCCGAGGTAATCGGTATAATCGCCGCCGGTGAACACCGACAGGCGCGGCAGGCGGCGGGATCCGGCGACCTCGATGTCATAGCGCGCGGCGGCGCTGCGTTCGCGCGCGGCAAGCAGGTCGGGATTGCTTTCGAGCGCGACCGCGACGGCGGTCTGCGGCTGATCGGGCAGGCCGGGCAGCGGGGGCGGAGCCTCGAGCGAATCGGGCATTTCGCCGACCAGCTGGACATAGCGTTCGCGGCTGCCAATCAGGTTTGCCTGCGCGGTGGTCAGGTCGCTGCGCGCGATGGCGAGGCGCGATTCGGACTGCGCGACATCGGTGCGGGTCAGGTCGCCGATCTCGAACCGGTCGCTCGTCGCCTGCAGGTTGACGCCCAAGGTCTCGACGTTGCGCAGGTTCAGGCGCACGACCGCCTCGTCGCGGATCACGTCCATGTAGGCGCTGACGACCTGGCTGAAGACCGATGCCTCGGTCGCGCGCAGGTCGGCGCGTCCGGCCTGCACCCGCTGCTTTGCGGCCTTGATGGAATTCTTGACCGCACCGCCCGAATAGACCGGTACGCTCAGCTCGACATTGGCGCCGAACACGCGGTCGGGGGCCGAGAACGAGTTCTCGCTCTGCTTCAGGGTTTCGGAATACTGGCCCTGCACGCCGATGTCGGGCAGGCCGGCAGCCTTCTGGATGGGTACGTTCTCGTCCACCGCGCGCAAGTCATAACGAGCGGAAAGCAGCGTGGGGTTGCTGTTATAGGCGCTGGCCAGCGCACCGCGCAGCGTGTCGGCCTGCGCGGGCGTCACCAGCAGCGCACCCGCTCCGCAGGCGAGCAGCGCGCGCCCCATCAACTTGACCCCTCCGCGTGGTGGCATCAGAAACTCCAGCCTTTCTCTTCCTTGAAATCCGCCAGCACGGGCATGCCCGTTTCGGCCAGCGTCTGCAGCGCGACAGGCGCGTCGGCCCCTGCGCCCGCCTTGCGGCCGATGGCGATGCGCGTCACGCCGCGCTCGACCAGGCCGGTGACCAGGCGCCCGTCGGCGGCAAGCTGGTCGGCAATCGCAGACGGCAGCTTTTCGATCGCGCCGTCGATGACGACTAGGTCGTAAGGTCCGTTCGCCGCGAAGCCCGCGTTCAGGGCGCCGTTATGCCAGTCGCCCGCCTTGCTGCCGGCAACGCCCGACAGCCGGGCCGACGGCTCTACCACATCGAGCGACGCCACCATCGGCGCCAGCAGCGACGCGAGATAGCCGGTCGCGCCGCCGATCAGCAGCGCCTTGTCCGTATTGGCCGGGCGCGCGGTCTGCAGCAGCATCGCCTGGGCGATGGGGGCCGACAGCGCGCGGCCATCGCCCAGCGGCACCGACCGGTCCATGTAGGCGATCGAGCGCTGGTCGGCGGCGACATATTGTTCGCGCGGCGCGCTGGCCATCGCGGCCAGGATCCGGGCGTCGCTGATCCCGCTGGGGCGCAGCTGGCTGTCAATCATCGCCTTGCGTGCGGCAGCGAAATTCTCGCCGCTTGCGGGCGTCGGTTCGGGCCGGGGTTCGGAATGGGGGGTCGCGGCACTGGCCATGGGAAACTCTCTCACGCGGATCGCGCCCGTAATGCGGGCCGGTTGGGAACGGAATGCGGCGCGAAAACCGGTTTCACCGGGATCCGTCCCGGCAGCCGCCTGCGCCAACGGCGCTGCTCTAGTGCATTGCGGCATGATCGCCAAGAGGCGCGCTGCCGCCCTGCCGCGACTTGGCATACGGGCGGGTTCGGCCTACAGGGCGCGCTGATCTTGTGGTTCTGGAACAGGAAGATTTGCGAATGGCCGACATGGTGGTGATCGAGGAAGAACATCTGGTCGAGAGCATCGCCGATGCGCTGCAATATATCAGCTTCTACCACCCGATGGACTACATCAAGGCGCTGGGCGAGGCCTATGAGGCCGAGATGAACCCCGCCGCCAAGGACGCCATCGCGCAGATCCTGACCAATTCCAGGATGTGTGCTGAGGGGCATCGCCCGATCTGCCAGGACACGGGCATCGTCAACGTATTCCTGAAATGGGGCCAGAACTGCCGGCTGAATTCGGACAAGTCGCTGCAGGAGGTCGTCGATGAAGGCGTTCGGCGCGGCTATAACAACCCGGACAACAAGCTGCGCGCGTCGGTCCTGGCCGATCCGGCCTTCACCCGCCGCAATACCAGGGACAACACGCCCTGCGTGCTGGATGTCGAAATGGTGCCGGGCGATACCGTCGGCATCGACGTCGCGGCCAAGGGCGGCGGCAGCGAGGCGAAGTCCAAGTTCAAGATGATGAACCCCAGCGACAATATCGTCGACTGGGTGCTGGAAATGATCCCGCAGATGGGCGCGGGATGGTGTCCGCCGGGCATGCTGGGCATCGGCATCGGCGGCACGGCCGAGCATTGCGTGAAGCTGGCGAAAAAGAGCCTGATGGACCCGATCGACATGGGCCAGCTGAAGGCGCGGGGGCCGCAGACCGATATCGAGAAGCTGCGCATCGAGATTTTCGACAAGGTCAATGCGATGGGCGTGGGCGCTCAGGGACTTGGCGGGCTGGCGACCGTGCTCGACGTCAAGATTTTCGACTGGCCGTGCCATGCGGCGAACAAGCCGGTTGCGATGATCCCGAACTGCGCCGCCACGCGCCACGCGCATCTGACGCTGGACGGCAGCGGTCCGGCCTTCATCCCCGCGCCCGATCTGTCGGCATGGCCCGACGTGGGCTGGAAACCGTCGAAGGAAGCGAAGCGCGTCGATCTCGACAACCTTACCCGCGAAGAGGTGCAGGGCTGGAAGAACGGCGACCGGTTGCTGCTGTCGGGAACGATGCTGACGGGCCGCGACGCGGCGCACAAGCGAATCCAGGACATGCTGGACAAGGGCGAGGAACTGCCCGTCGATTTCCGGAACCGCGCGATCTATTACGTCGGCCCGGTCGATCCCGTCATGGGCGAGGTCGTCGGCCCCGCCGGTCCCACCACCGCGACGCGCATGGACAAGTTTACCGACATGATGCTCGACCTTGGCCTGATCGCCATGATCGGCAAGGCCGAGCGCGGGCAAGGCGCGACCGAGGTGATCGCGAAGCACAAGGTCGCCTATCTGATGGCGGTCGGCGGCGCGGCATATCTGGTGTCGCGCGCGATCAAGGACTCGAGGGTCGTCGCGTTCGAGGATCTTGGCATGGAAGCGATCTACGAATTCCGGGTGAAAGACATGCCCGTGACCGTGGCGGTCGATAGCGAGGGCAACAATGTCCATACGCTGGCTCCACTGGTCTGGCGTGACAAGATCGCAAGGGAACAGCTGCTGCCGGCCACATAAGGGGCAGCAGGCCGGTTCACCTGCACGGGTTCGTGTCTAGGGGGCGCAATTTTGCCCCCCTGGCACACCCATCTTCGACCAAGCGCCTATAAGGTTCGACCGGCGACTTGCCCGCTATGGCGCGGGTAAGCGGGCCGTCCTATGCATCGGGGAATGCAGGACACGGATTACGACCGATCGGAAGAAGAAGCGCCGCGCGTGCCGCTGGTCAACGTGCTGCTGTCGATGGTCGCGTTCTGGGCCTGCTACTACGTTCTCGCCACCGCGCGCAGCTATCTGATCGGCTTCGAATTCCAGCAGGAACTGATGCTGCTGCGGCTGCTGGTCATCGCCGCCAGCCTGGCCGTGACGGTCCTGCTGTGGCTGCTGCTGCGCGGGTTCGACAATCGCAACCTGTGGGTACGCTTCGGCGTGGCCTTCATAGCCGCGCTGCCTGCGTCGCTGCTGCTGGCGGTCATCAATACCGAGGTTTTCCGCGAGGTCGAGCAGCGCGCGATCTATCGGCTGAACCAGGAACAGGGCGTCACGGTCCGGCGCGACCAGACCGGCAATATCCTGGTCGACGTGCCGCAGATGCCCGACGATCTGGACGACCTCGACCCCGGGCTGCCGAGCGAGGTGCAGGAAGCCATGAAACGCGCGGAAAGCCGGGGCGGCGGCGACGGCGAGCCGATCGTGATCGACCACGACATGCAGCGGAACATGATGTGGGTGCAGCTGACCGACATCGCGCTGGGCCGCTATTTCCTGCTCCTGGCGTGGGCCGCGCTCTATTTCGCGATGACGCAGGCGGAACACGCCCGCGTCGCCGAACGGCGCGAAGGCGAATACAAGCGGGCGGCCAAGGCGGCCGAGCTGAAATCGCTGCGCTACCAGGTTAATCCGCATTTCCTGTTCAACACGCTGAATTCGCTGTCCGCGCTGGTGATGGTGGGCCGCAACGAGCAGGCCGAGGCGATGATCCAGACGATCAGCACCTTCTATCGCCGGTCGCTGACGGGCGATCCGGTCGGCAACGTCCCGTTGGCCGAGGAGATCGAGTTGCAGCGCACCTATCTGCAGATCGAATCGGTACGCTTTCCCGATCGCTTGCGCATCGCCATCGACGTGCCGTCCGAACTGGAAAGCGCGCGCGTACCCGGCATGATCCTGCAGCCGCTGATCGAGAACTCGGTCAAATATGCAGTGGCGCCGGTCAATCGGCCTGTGAC
>JAPYSD010000677.1 GCA_029936705.1 Croceicoccus sp.
GCCCGAAGCGGTGCGGCAGGCGCAATTCGGCGGTGCTGCCGATCTGACGCGCGAGACCGTGGCGGGCGGCGGGCATGTGCTGCCGCTGACGCATCCCGCCTTGTGCGCTGCCTGGATCGAGCGTCTGGGGGCGGCGCGATGAACGACCGGACCGCCGCCATCGCCAGCGCCTTTGGCGCAGCGCGGGATTACGACCGCCACGCCCATGTACAGCGCCGCGCCGCCGAGGCGCTCGCCGACAGGATCGCGGCACTGGGGCTGCCATCGCCGAGGCTGCTGGAATTCGGATGCGGCACCGGCTTCCTGACCGATGCGCTGCTGCGCCGGAATATCGGCGGGCGCTGGCTGGTGACCGATCTGGCGAGCGACATGGTGGAACGGTGCCGTGCGCGCATGGCGGAGCAGGGCGATCTAACCTTTGCGGTTCTCGACGTTGAAAAGGGCGAACCGGAAGGGCGCGGTGGCTTCGATATCGTCACCGGCAGCCTGGCCGCGCAGTGGATCGGCGATCTGGACGCTGCGGTCGGCCGCATGCTGGAATGGGTCAGGCCCGGGGGGCATGTGCTGTTCAACACGCTGGCGTCGGGCACGTTTCGCGAATGGCGCGCGGCGATGGCGCTGGCCGGCGGCGAAGCGGGCACGGCGGCCTATCCCGATGTCGCGACCCTTGCGGCGATCCGGCCCGAGGCGCAGGAATCGCCGCCCGCAACCGACGTTCTGACCGACCGCCATGCCGATGCACGCGGCTTCCTGACCTCGCTCAAGGCCATCGGCGCGCATGTCCCGGCCCCGGGCCATTGCCCCGCCAGCCCCAAGCAACTGCGGGCCGCGATGCGTGCGTTCGAAGCGAACGGGTGTGCCGCCAGCTATGAAGTCGTGACCCTGCATTTCCGCCGTCCCATGGAGACTGCCCGATGACCCGCCCCATCGTCATTGCCGGAACCAATACCGATGCCGGCAAGACCGTCTTCGCCGCCGCCCTGGCCGGAGCGCTGGGCGCGCATTACTGGAAGCCGGTGCAGGCGGGCTTCGACCCGTACGAAGGCCGGATGGAAGGCGATGCCGACCGCGCGGCGCGGCTGGGCGGGATCCCGGCGGAGCGCATTCTGCCCGAGGTGCACCGGCTGCAGACCCCTTGCTCGCCGCACCGCGCGGCGGAAATCGACGGGGTGACGATCGATCCCGATGCACTGGCCATTCCCGAGGTCGAAGGCCCACTGGTGATCGAGATGGCGGGCGGGCTGATGGTGCCGCTGACGCGCGAGGTGACGTTCCTCGACGTGATCGCGCGCTGGCAGGCGCCGGTCGTGCTGGTCGCGCGCACCGCGCTGGGCACGATCAACCATAGCCTGCTGTCTATCGAGGCGCTGCGGCGGCGCGGCGTGCCGTTGATCGGCATCGCCTTCATGGGTGATGCGAACGCGGACAGCGAGCGGACGATCTGCGAGATGGGCAAGGCGAAGCGGCTGGGCCGGATCGACCGGCTCGATCCGCTGGACGCGGACACGCTGGCCGCCGGTTTTGCCGCGAACTTCGACAAGGGCGATTTCCTGTGAGCTCGATCTGGCATCCGTTTACCCAGCACGGGCTGAACGACCCGATCCCGCTGATCGAGCGGGCCGAGGGCGCGACCCTGTACGCC
>JAPYSD010000678.1 GCA_029936705.1 Croceicoccus sp.
GGATCGAAGGTCAGGCGGACAGCCTCCGCATGCCCGGTATTGCCCGAGCAGACCTGCTTGTAGGTGGGGTTCTCGACATCGCCGCCGATATAGCCGCTTTCCACTGCGCTCACGCCGATCACGTCGCGGAAAATCGCCTCGGTGCACCAGAAGCAGCCGCCGGCCACGATTGCCTGTTCTTCGCTCATGAAAATCTCCTTGGCGCATCAGATAGGAACGCGGTGCTCGCCTTGCCAGTGCTTGTCACCCGGCCCGGGGCACCATAATTGGGGGCCATGACCAAAGTGACCGTCGCCGCCCTGCAATGCGCCCTTGGCTCGGATGACGAGCAGGCGAACATTTCCGCCGTGTCCGAACTTGTGGAAGACGCGGCGGGGCGGGGCGCGCAGATCGTCCTGCCGCCCGAGCTGTTTTCCGGTCCCTATTTCTGCCGCGAGGAGGACGAGGCGCTGTTCGCGCTGGCGAGGCCGACGGCGCAGCATCCTTCGGTCATCGCGATGCAGCGGCTGGCCGCGGGGCTGAAGATCGCCATCCCGACCAGCTTTTTCGAACGCGACGGGCATCACTACTACAACACGCTCGCCATGATCGGCCCCGATGGCGAGATCATGGGCACCTATCGCAAGAGCCATATTCCCGACGGGCCGGGGTATGAGGAGAAATATTACTTCCGCCCGGGTAACACCGGTTTCAAGGTCTGGGACCTGTTCGGGACACGCATCGGCGTGGGCGTATGCTGGGACCAGTGGTATCCCGAAACGGCGCGCGCGATGGCGCTGATGGGCGCGGAGCTGCTGTTCTATCCGACGGCGATCGGCTCCGAACCCTATGACGCCGATCTGGACACCAGCCGAATGTGGCGGCGCGCCATGATCGGGCACGCGGTCTCCAACTGCATGCCCGTCATTGCCGCCAATCGGATCGGCAAGGAAGGCGAGTGCCAGACCTTCTACGGCCACGGCTTCATCTGCGACGAATGGGGCGATTACGTGGAAGAGTTCGGGCGCGAGGAAAGCGGGGCGATCGTCGCCACGCTCGATTTGGCGCGTGCGGCGATGCACCGTGCGGGCATGGGCTTCTTCCGCGACCGGCGACCGCAGCTTTACGGGCGGCTGGCGGAAGACATCTGATCGCGCCGCCATGCAGGATGGGCCGCGCCAGCATTACCTGATCGGGCTTGGCTCCAACATGCGGCATGTGCGGCATGGATCCCCGGCCCAAATCGTCCGCAAGGCGATCGAGCGGCTAAATGCGGGACCATGCGCGGTCGAGGCAGCGTCCGACATCGTTCGAAGCGCGCCTGTGGGGCCGTCAGCCCGCGAATATGCCAATGCGGCCTGCCTGGTGACCAGCCAGCTGCAGCCTCCCGCCATGCTAGCGCACGTAAATGGCATCGAATTGGCATTCGGCAGGCAGCGAAATGGCCAGCGCTGGCGCCAAAGAACGCTCGACCTCGACATCCTGCTGTGGAGCGGGGGAAGCCATGTGGGCCGCGACCTCCTCATCCCCCATCCGCAGATGTGCCGCCGCGAGTTCGTCCTGGGACCCGCCTTGCAGATCGCGGGCGACTGGCAAGACCCGGTGACGGGACTTTCACTGCGACACCTGCATGCACGCTTGACCCGGCCGCGCCCCCTGCC
>JAPYSD010000122.1 GCA_029936705.1 Croceicoccus sp.
AGGTAAAGCTCTACGCGATCAATCAGCGCCTGGCAGCGCTCTGGATGTTCTTCAAGGTATCGGCGAAACAGAGCTCGCTCTAAACCGCCGATGGTCAGGTTAGCCGGTGTAACCTGACCATCGCTGGCCGCAGCCTTACAGATCGAAGCCTCGCGTATATAGTGGATCGTCACGAGAATGCCGATGATAGTGACAATCACACAGACAATCATAATGGCGACGTATGCAAGCATGGTCGAATCCATGAGTGTCGAGCCTTCTTTGTTTTTGGGCAAGCGTCGCTAAATGACCGCACCTGACTTGAAAATGCTCGATTTCACGGCGGATGAGCAGTTGGCATGGTTCATTTTGCGTGGAGGGATGAGCGATGCGGTGAGGGTCGGGATGCCCCGCCCCTCACCGCTGAATGTTTAGTCCGCGAAGGATGCTTCCTGTTCCTGGCCGGGTTGGCGCAGATTAGGTCCGTACTCATTGACCTCCACGTCGGGCTAGTTTTTCATTGGTTGCTCAATCGTTGTAGGTGAGTTCGGAATGGTCCTGCGGAACTCGAGGGTCAGGACCATATTCGTTTGGTCCGGCCGTCGGTTTGCCAAACAATATCCAGAGGCCAATGACCACACCTGGTAGCACCATGAGTCCCCCGATACCCGAGCTTCCAAATTCGACCATGACACCCCCGAAAAACGCGAGTGCGAATGCGACGATGGGAAGCGTCTTGTCCTTCCCCATGTCGTGAGCTCGTTGGATGGAAAGCATGAGCATGGGCCAAAGCAAGACCAACGACGCCAATATGAGAAAGAGGTCTTCGGTTACCTCGGCGACTCTCATGAGAATGTTGATGACGACGCTGGCTGCAAAATAGTGCGTCCGGCGAAGCCGGCCATTAGGCTGAAAAAACTTTGCGAGGTCCATGGATATCCTTTCTTCTTGCTGGCTTGATCTCATGGAAAGACTAAGTTCGAATTAAACATGCATTTCTGCTTGATTTAGTCGCCGGGGGAGGCTGCAGATCGCATCGCGTCACTATGTAATCGACCTTTTACGGCGCGACCCATTTGATAATTTCGTAGATGCCGATGCCTTGCATGAGGAGAAGGACCGAGAATTCGATCCGCAGAAGCATAGCTTTGCTCATGGGTCGGTTTTCCGGTCCAAAGCGGCCTGAAGCGCGAGGGCGAGAATAGCGCCAGCCGCCGGTTTTCGGTGGTTCTCGACATACATCTTAGAGACCTCACCTAGCGCCTTCATGTTCTGGCGGTAGAGCTTCTTTTCCGCTGCGCGCTTCTCCCGTCGCTCCATTTTCATCTTGGCTCGGCGCTCGGTGATGTGGCCACTCGTAACACCAAGCCGAGATGGCGCTTTCTTTGAAAGCGGGCCGAGCTTGCCTGTCTGAATGATGGTGCTGCCACCATGATATCCGCCCTTGCCCATTATCGCTTCTTTGGGCGCAGGAAACTTTCGCGCGCTTCTGTCATTTCGAGGAGGATCAGAAGGGCGGTGGCGATATTGAAGATCGCGTGCGTGTCGCGATCCATTGCAATGATGAAGACCGGATTGTTCTTGATGGCGGCGGCGGTGTAGATCCAGGCGAAGAAGCCGGGCTTACGCTGGAAGTGCCAGAAGGCCATATAGGCGCAGTAAGCCGTCACGATCAGGCGCAGGAACTGGTAGTAGCCGTACGGCATCTGCGTGAGCGCCAGCAGCAAGGCGCCGATCATGGCGTAGCTCAGCCATACAGGCGGCCGTGAAAGGTCGGACATGAAATTCTCGTTCTTGGTGTCGGTTTATCTGTCTAGCTGATCGCAGGCACAGGCTAATTTCTCGCTAAAGCGCGAAGATCGGCCGCGGCGATCAACCCTCGATGATATTGGCTTCGGTGAGGAAGCGAGAAGGCCGCCGCTGGCGGCCGTCTCGGCCGGAATAGGAGACCACCAGCATCTTGCGTGCGCGCGTGATGGCGACATAGGCCAGGCGCCGTTCCTCGGCGATGTCCTGGGGGCTGCGGCGCTGGGAGCTTGGAAATTCGCCTTCCTCCCATCCCGGCAGTGCAACGAGATCGAACTCGAGCCCCTTCGCGCTATGCATCGTGGCGATATTGATGCCCTCACGGCCGGCATTGAGGTCGAGCTGCGTCAGCGAACTGAGCGTCTTTTTCAAGCCAATCTGGCCGACCATCTCGTCTGCCAGCCGCAGGAACGCCGGTAGCTGATGATCCTCGGTCTTCGTCGATGCCGCGACGATCTGGCCAATTCCGAGAAACTCGGAAAGGGCAGCAAAAGGAGCGGTAGGTTCGCTCTCGAGGAAGGTGCGGACCTCGAGAATTTTTTCAGCCAGTGCGGCCGACCCCGAAGTGGTCTTTTCCCGCTCATGCATCTCGAGAAGGAGCGCGATTGGCCCGAATTTCGGGCCCTTGGGGTTCTTGTTGTGATGGCGCTGCAGACGGGCGCTGTGATCGAACCAGGCAGCCTCGGGCAGGTAGCGGTGCGGGTAGGTCGCGATCTTTTCGTACATCAGCGGATTGTCGGCGGCGGTAGCGAGCTGCATCCAGCTCACGAGGGCGCGAATGGGTTCTGCACTGAGCTGGATAGATTCGTGCAGATTCACAGGCACGTCATGGCTGGCAAAGAAGCTGGCGAACTCGTGGCACATGCGGTTGGACCGGCAGAGGACAGCGACCCGCTCGTGTGGAATGTTGAAGCGCTTGCAGCCCTCCAGGATGTTTTCCAGCACGGCCGCCTTTTCGGCGGTTTCATCGTGCTTCTGAATAACCCTGACCATGGCGTCGGGATCTGATGCCGTCCTGATCGACTTGTTGAACCGGTCGGCGTTATGGCGGATCAGCTTCGACGCGTGCGAGAAGATCGCGCGGGGAGTGCGGTAGTTATCCCTGATGTGGAGGATGTGGGCGTTCGGCCATTCCTTCTCGAACTCGATCGTGGCCCGAACATCGGAGCCACGCCAGCCGTAGATCGACTGGTCATCGTCGGCCGCGGCATAGAAGGCCGCGGCATCATCGCCTTGGCCCGTAATCGCCTTGAGAAGTCTCAGCTGCGCGCGTGAGAGGTCCTGGTATTCATCGACGAGCACATGGTCGAACATGGCGTGCCAGATCTTTGCGATCTCGGGATTGTTCTCGATGAGGCGGGTCGGCATGTAGAGCATGTCGTTATAGTCAACGAGGTCATAGGCACTCTTGAAGGCCTCGTACTGGGTGTAGATCTGGGCATCCTCGAAGGAGACCCCCCTCGCCCAGTCTGCAATGCCGGCATCGACGGCATCGACGGCCTCTTCCGGGGATTTCACCGCGTCTTTCGCCTGTTCGATGAAGTCCAGAATGCGCGCGATAGTCGCTTTCTGGTTCGGCGTTTCGGACATGGGATGACCGAACTCATGCATGAGACGAGAAACGATGTCTTCCTGCTGAGCCTGGTCAATGATCGTGTCGACCTTGAACAAACCGAGCTCGCCAGCGTGTTCACGGATGATACGAAGGCCGATCGAATGGGTCGTACCGACCCACAGATCTTCAGCGTCGGCATAGATTGCGGGGGTAACGCGATCGAGCAGTTCGCTGGCTGCGGAGTTGGTGAAGGTGCACATGAGGAGGCGCTCGAGGCGGCTGCCTTCGTGAGCGAGGTGAAGATACCGGGTCGTCATGACACGGGTCTTTCCGGTTCCCGCGGGTGCCAGCAGCAGGACGTTATGAGCAGGGCTCATGGCGGCGAGCCGCTGTTCGTCGCTGAGATCCGCCATCATGCCTTCGACGGTTAGCCGATCCACCGACGACTGCGGGGCAGCTGAAGCTGGCTCGGCCACAATGATGTCGTTGAAACCTTCTTCTTCCTCGAAGTCGAAAGGCATGTCTGTGCTCCTTGCTCTGCAATGCCATTGAAGACGCCTTTTTCCGTCCTCAATTCCTATTTCAGAAAGGATGCAGTCCGCGTGCCGGGTATCAGACTGTTGTTCTTATGCCCGTACAGCAAGTCAGGATTAGTTAGGGTAATGCGCCGCGGCGCGCTATCGACCGGAAAGTTGTGGAAAGCTGACTTCGTGAAGGCTAGCGTATGGACGTGATCAAACTTTCAGAACGAAGCCCTTATCAAAGGGGAAAACGGCTCCTTGGAGCGAGCATACTTTTCGGCATCACGATCATTTGGGGCATGCCGATTGCAGCCACTATCCTCGGTATCGAGTTCGGTGATACAACGTGGATCGTCTTTCCTCTGTTGGTTATTTGGGTGATTTATTTCGGCGTATCGAGCCTGCTCCTAGCCTGCCCAAAATGTGGCCGCTCGCTCTTTATGCGAGCATACCTTTTGAGCGTCCCTTGGCCCGCCAAAACCTGCGGCAAATGTGGAACCGATTTAACGATCAATCGGTAAGCCAATCTCCGCAATTGGGTCGTTTCCGGAAAGTCCGCTTTCAGACAAAAATCGAGCAAAGCTGCCATGTCCGCTTTCAGGGCGCGCCCCGCGAAGCGCGGACGACCGAAATGTCGTGGAAAGCGGACGCTATGCATCAAGGATAGAAAGTCGCGCCTAGGTTGTCTCTCATGAGACCCTTGTAAAAAGGTGCAGGCTTGATCTCATCGACCTCCAGCCTCAGCCTGAGGAGGCTGTGCACGAACCAGTCCGTCGTGTCTTCATAGTAGGAGCGAACGTCGGCGAAGACCTTATCTGTCGCATCTTCAACCGATCGCGCGAATGTATGCCGGGTGCAATAGAACCCGCTCGGACGGGAGGCTGTAACCTCCCATTTCTTGATGGCATCAGGAGCCCAATCGAGGACACCGTGCACGATCAATCTGTAGCATCGCATTCCCGGAGATTATTCGGACAAAGGAGTGTCCGCAACGGGGTCGTAAGCGGAAATGCAGTACGTGCAAGGAGACTGGGCCGCTCAGGAGAGCGGCTCAGGAATATTGTCGTAGCGGGAAAGATCGATCGAGCCTGCATCGTCGGGGTTGATGGGCTTCTTGGCTTCCGAAAGCCTGCGGTATTCAGCGATCCGCTTCAGACGTGCTCGTTCGGGCATCGGATATGCTGGCTTTGGGCCGAGGCCAGTGCGAGGGTTATATGCCTTCGCGAGCATGATCGGATCCTTGAAGAAGAAAACTGACTTCATGAAATAGGGGCGATTCATAAAGCCCTGGGCGATGAGAATGTGGGTGCCCGGCTTCATGCCCGAGATGTCACCCGGTCGTATGAAATCGACCTTCTCGAGCTTGCTCGACTTGTTGGACTTGCCCCACTCCTTGTAGTCGCCACCGACGGTCTTAGAGCTGTCGGCGCGCTTGAGGGTGGTTGCACCGACCATGTCTTGGACCAGTTTGATCGTGTCCTTGTCGTTCTGCGGCAGGATGTACTTGATAGCGGTGGTTGCGTAGATGATCTGCTGGTCCTCTTTCGAGTAGAGCTTTCCGATCTGGCTATCGGACTGCGCGACCAAGCAATACATTGTCTTCTTCGAACGGCCGAGATCGGGCCCCGTCATAACGGCTTCGATCTTCGGCAGCTTCGCGAACTCGTCGAGCATGAAACATACCGGATAGGGCCCGAGTTTGACGTGATTGCGGTTCACCTCATTCGGACCATAGGCGAGATATTCGCGGCTAAGGACCTCGTAGACGAGTGAGGTGATGGTGGCGAAGGCGGCGGCCTCGGCCTGGTTGACGCAGATGTAGAGGGTCACTGGCCGCATGTTCCCGTTCTCGTCGGGCATGCCGCGCAGATCGGAGGGCAGGAAGTCGGACGAGCTCGTACGTTCACGGACCGCGGCGTTTTTGAAAGGCAGGAATGCCTTGTCCATGGTGCCGAGAATACCAGAGCGCTCGTTTGGCGCCATCGAGATTAGAGGCGTTATTTCAGTGATGGCGCGTTCGTTATAGCCGCGCTCCCTGCATTCGTTGACGATGTCTTTCAGCCAGTCGGAGAGCGCGTCCCCTTGGTGGAACTTGTTCTGCTCGGCTGCCGCTTTCTTGTCCTCGTCGTTTTTGACGGAGGCAGCGCGCTGACCTTCGGTGACGAGATCGATGAGCATCGGGATCGACGGCTCCATATCGTCGCGGTGCCAAATCTTCGGAATGTTGTTGAGGTTGCGCGTTTCGGAATCTGCGTCTGCGACCTTGGAGCAGATGTAATGGAGGAACCCGACCAGTGCTGCGCGTCCCTTCTGTTCGAAATAGTCAGCGTTGCCGCCCTTGCCATTGCTGGGGCTTAGAACGTTGGCGATGGCGTCGACATAGGTGTCGCGTTCGGCCGTGCCAGCCGGCGGGAGCAAGTCAGGAGAAAGCACGTTGAAGCGCGGATAGAAGATCGTCTTGTTGGGATCGTCGAGGGCCGATGGATCGATCTTGTCGGTTGCGGACCAGTTGATCATGTAGACATGACCGATCTCGGCGCGGTGCCCGCTGGTGAGATCGAAAAGCTCGGGTTTCGGGTCGTTGACGACGAAGGAAGATTGCGGCGTGTCGAGGATCGAGGGGACCACGAACGAGGCTGTCTTGCCCGTCCCCGGCGGTGCGAGCACCAGTGCTGACAGCGTCTCGATCAAGCGCATCGGTTCGCGCGTCTTCGGCCACAAACCGAGGTGAAGATACTGGCCGCCCTTGATGCCAACCTGCTTGCGCTCCTCCATCTGCCTGATGTCGCGCATTGAGCCCCGCCGGGCATCGCCGTGGATCAGATCGTAGAGACGGTAGGGGTTAAGTGCTGCCGCAAGTACGATAGGGACGAGGCAGAAGACTAAGACGACGAGGAAAGTCGCAATGGTGATTGCGCTGTCCTGGGCATAGGCAAACTTCGCGCCAGCGATGAACACCTTCATGTCATAGAAATGGGCAAGAGCCGCGACGACCGTATTCCAGGTTTCGCGGTTGAACTCTCGTCCGAGCGCATAGGCGATCGGGGGCGCGAGTTGGAGGAGATGGACGCAGAGGAAGATCGTGGCGAGGGCCCCAGCGGCAATGATGCCGAAGCCCTTGTTTTTCTCGTCGGCGAAATGTGATGGCAGACTGGACACGGATCCTCCTCCTACGGGTTTGATCGTAGGTTTTTAGGATGCAGCCTCGCTTTTCGCCAAGGTGTCCAGCTTTGCCTTGATGGCGTCGGCGTGCGGCGCGATCAAAGGCCAGTGATCGTGTGTCACGGTTGCAATGCCGAGTTCACGCGCTCTTTTGCAGCGAGGATCGTCGTTCGCAGCGTCAGAGACGTGAATGAGGACGCCCTTTGTCGGCGCATAGACGGTCTCCCAACCATTGCGGCGTGCGAGCTCTTCAGCTCGAGTTCGCTTCTTGCCCCTGCCCTCGAGGCTGACAACGGGGACACCTTGGCGAAGCAGGTCGAGAGCCTTGGGTTCCTTCACCGCTAAACCGCGCCAGCGCCTGTTGGATTGCCAGGTTGCCTTCCACCATCGTGGCCGATCCAGCCGCCCCTTGGCGAGAGCCTGGGCGCGGTCGGCCGCGGCACGGTCGTCTGGATACACCATGGCGCGCTCGCCGAATACGAGGGTTGCCTCGATGTGGGAGCACCAATTGGTACCCTGGCAACTGCATGTGACATGACCGGTGCTTGGAACTTCAATGTGATAGAAGACTTCCTCGGACATGCTTCTGCAGCGAAATATCTCGCTGTGCATGAGCGGTCTCCTTTGCTGTAGAGGGTGGCTTGCGAGGGTTCCCCGAGGGGAAAGGACAAGTGCGATGTGCAATCTGTACCGAATGAACGCGTCGGCTGGTGAGGTCGCGAAGCTGTTAGGGGTTGAGCCACCCGTCGGGTTGAATGCGGGCAGCGAGATCTATCCCGGCTATCCCGGGATCGTAGTGACCGATGGCCAAGTGCAGCAGATGGTCTGGGGCTTTCCCCTTGTGCTCAAGGGCAAACAAGGTCAGCCGCTCAAACCGAAGCCGGTCAACAATACCCGGACAGACAAGCTGTCGTCGTCGTTCTGGAAGCCGAGCTTCATTGCCAGGCGGTGCCTCATCCCGATTACGAGCTTTGCAGAGGCAGAAGGGCCTAAGGGCTCGAAAACGAGGACGTGGTTTCGTGTTCCAGATACCGAGATCTTCTGCGCGGCTGGCATATGGCGTGACAGCGCAGAATGGGGTCCGTCCTATTCAATGATCATGACAGATGCGAACGAGGTCGTATCAACGTTCCATGATCGAATGCCGGTCCTTTTGGGCGGGGACGGCTATGCTGATTGGCTGAAGGGCGATGCAGACACGGCTTTCGAGATGTGCCGGCCCTTCGAAGGCAATCTCTTAGTTGAGCGGACTGATGAGCCTTGGGTTCGGCGCAGCAGTTAAGCTCAAACCGCCGGCCTTTTCCTTCCGCTATTTTCTCCCCTGCCCTACGACATTGAGGGTGGCTGATAGCATTGGGTTTGGAAGGGCGGGACCTGGCCCCGCCCTCACCTTGCAACTGAACGGCAGCCGTTAGAATGATGCCGCCAGGTTCCATCCGACGACCGCGCCTCCGATGGCGGCGCTGGCATAGGC
>JAPYSD010000679.1 GCA_029936705.1 Croceicoccus sp.
GCACGAAGGCTGCCCCGGCAGTCGCAGCGTGCCCCAGCAAGGGCCGCACAGCCCTTCGTCAAGCCCGTCTGCGCTGCCGAGCACGCCTTCTCCGCACGAGGGGCAGC
The DNA here is from genome assembly GCA_029936705.1 of Croceicoccus sp. GTDB lineage: Bacteria > Pseudomonadota > Alphaproteobacteria > Sphingomonadales > Sphingomonadaceae > Croceicoccus. The sequence goes on from JAPYSD010000679.1 coordinate 108, forward strand.
GCGGTGGAAACACGAAATCGACAATCGGGACAAGGGCTTGGCGCAATGTCATGAGGCCTGTTCTTCGCTATCCCGTACGCTGAAAAGTTAGACCCGCAACTTGCGCCAGGCGGCGATGCGCTGCAACAGGTGCGGCATGGATATCCCTCCCTCACCGCCGAACATCTTTTCCCGCAAGCGCCGCGTGGCCGCGCGGCTGCGCATGCAGGCCATGGCCGACGCAGGCCGCGGCGTGACCACGGTCGCGCGCGAACTGGCCGAGGATGTTGTCGACCGCCTCGGCTTTCTGCGTGAAGATTTTGCGACCGCGCTGGTGCTGGGCGACCGGACCGGCGCCCTCGCCCGGCATCTGAAGGAGAGCGGAACCCGGGTGACGATCGCCGACCCGGCCCCCCTTCTCGAAACCGTGACGGTGGACGAGGAAGCGCCGCTGCCGGGCGGTCCCTATGCGACGATCGTCAGCCTGGGGCTGCTGGACACGGTGAACGACTTGCCCGGCGCGCTGGTGCTGATCCGACGCGCGTTGAAGCCCGGCGGGTTGATGATCGCCAGCTTCGGCGCCGCGGGCAGCCTTCCTGGCTTGCGCGCAGCGATGCTGGAGGCCGATGGCGAGCGTCCTGCGCCGCGCATCCATCCGCAAGTCGACGTGCGCGCCGCCGGTCAATTGCTGACACGCCTGGGCTTCGCCGATCCGGTGGTAGACGGCTGGGGTTTCGACATCGGGTTCGAAAGCTTCGACCAGATCGTCGGAGACTTGCGGGCGCAGGCGCTGAACAACGTCCTCGCCAATCCCGGCCCGCCCTTGTCGCGCAGCGCGGCCGGTATCGCCCGCGCGCGGTTCGAAGCGTCACGGCAGGACGATGGCCTGATCCGCGAACGCTTCGAATTTGTCACGCTAACGGGGCGGAACCCCGCCCCGCGTTTCTAGCGACCTATTTTGCCAGGCTGGCCTGTGCAGCCGCCAGCCGGGCGATCGGAACGCGATAAGGAGACGCCGATACGTAATCGAGGCCCGTCTTCTCGCAAAAGGCGATGGAGGCCGGATCGCCGCCATGCTCGCCGCAGATGCCCAGCTTGATGTCGGGCCGGGTCTTGCGGCCACGCTCTGCCGCCATCTCGACAAGCTGGCCCACCCCTTCGATATCCAGGCTGACGAACGGATCGCGCGGATAGATGCCCTTGTCGACATAGGGCGTGAGGAACCGGCTGGCATCGTCGCGGCTCACGCCCAGCGTCGTCTGCGTCAGATCGTTGGTGCCGAACGAGAAGAACTCGCCCTCTTCCGCGATGGATTCGGCCATCAGCGCCGCGCGCGGCAACTCGATCATGGTGCCGACCAGATATTCAAGTGTACGGCCCGTCTCCTCGAAGACCTTGCTGGCGATCCGGTCGACCAGCGCACGCAGGATTTCCAGCTCACGCTTGGTGGCGACCAGCGGGATCATCACCTCGGGCACCGGCGCATCGCCGCTTGCCTCGGCGACTTCGCAGGCCGCTTCGAAAATGGCGCGGACCTGCATTTCGT
>JAPYSD010000123.1 GCA_029936705.1 Croceicoccus sp.
GACCTACGGCATAGGCCAAATGCCCGTCCCATGCCCCTTCGCCAGTGCCAAGATAGAGGAACATGGTAAGGCCTGCGAACGTGATCGACCACAACAGCCATCCGAACGCGACCAATCCCATAACCGTCCTTACTGCAGCACTCACTTACGCCTCCTGTGGGAAAAATATCAAAGATTAATCAAAGCCATAATCGACCAGTCGTCTGTGCCAGCCAAATGTAAAGATGGTGTCAATGCTGGCATGTGTCCGTTGAGGTACACCAGTGCAGGACGCCTCATGGGACGTCAGGATGTGTCCCAATAGGCTTGACTTCGCGATTCCGGACAGTTACCGACTCACGGTCTAGAGGCTATTGGGACATTTCGATGACTTCAAAAACATATGGCTACGCCCGCGTTAGTTCGGACGATCAGGACTGCTCGATACAAGAAGCGGCGCTGACTGCGGCTGGCTGCGACATCGTCCGGAGCGAGAAGCGCAGTGGTACAACCACCGAAGGACGTCGCGAGCTTGAGACGCTCTTGGACTTCCTCCGGGCCGATGACACCCTGATGGTAACCCGCATTGACCGGCTGGCTCGTTCTGTGGCGGATCTAGAGAAGATCGTCGAGGTACTGAAGGAACGCGGTGCCTTCCTCCGTGCAACCGAGCAGCCCATCGATACCTCCACGCCAGCCGGTATGGCTTTCCTGCAGATGCTTGCGGTTTTCGCTCAGTTCGAGACCGCCATCAGGAAAGAACGTCAGATGGAGGGGATCGCCAAGGCGAAGGCTGCAGGTGTCTACAAGGGTCGCAAGCCGTCCGTCCCAGTTGCGGAGGTCCGTCGCCTGAAAGCGGAAGGCGTCTCACCCACCCAGATTGCCCGGCAGCTCAATATCGGTCGAGGCAGTGTCTATCGAGCTCTCGAAGGTGCCAGCTAGTTTTCTTGCGGGTCCGTATGGGCCTGCTTTTTTCGTCGCTGAAGGGTCGTCGTACGTCTGGGTAAAGGTCGGATGAAGTGGTCTTTTTTACCTGTGAGCGTAGACAAGCCGAACGCGCCCTGTGAAGGAAAGGCGCAACTAGGTTCGTGGGGTTTATGTTCATATTGCTGCAACTGCCATTCGTGGATCTGCGAGGACTACACGACGGAGCGCGGGGGCGCTCCCCACGCCCTGACTGGCGGGCAGATGATCCGAGCGAATGCTTCGTTCGTAATTTCGGTGGCATGTCTACCCGCAATGCTCGAGCATTTGGCCTCGTTGGGGAGCGGGCATACGTTGAGTTTGATAAGGCGCTGATTGTGCCCTCGCCTGGTGGCGAACATCAACAGCAGGGCTGGGAGCAACCAGTCCCTCTGAAGCTCTGGTTTCGCAGGCTCTATTTCGACGGAGATATTTCTGGCCGGTTTGAGATCGGTTTCAGAACGGACCGTGAGGCTGAGCTTCAACTTTTTCGAAGGCAAAAAGAAGTTGCGTATGACCTCGCTCAGCTTGGCCGAACTGTATGCGATTTACCGGTCGAGGTTCGATCATGCGATGGGACCCGCACTCAGGTGACCTTGGAAAAGTGCGGTGAGGCGCTTGGTCTAGCCTATCTGGCTGCTACAACGCTGCATTCGAAACAACATGAATACCCGCCAAGCGAGTTGCTGGGTGAAGTTTTCAAGGTCGGTAGTGCATCGCTGCATGTCCGAGCATCAAACGATGGATCAGTAGTGATCCCGGCGGATCGTCGAGACATCGACACATCGAACGGAGGGCAGATGTTTCTGACGTCGGTTGCGAAGGCACGACGCCGAAACACGATGACGGTGCAGATTTCCCAACAAGCCGAAACAGAGAGTTCCGCAGAGCGCGCCAAACGCGTTCTTTTTTCTCATCTAAACTCGGTTCTGTTCGCAAACGATTTCCTTTCATCAGCTATGGATGCCAAGGCAATCGCTTCCAATAAGATCGGTCTACGCGAGCTAACGGAAAGAGCGCTGGATCGGTTCAGCAAACTCGTGGTTTCTGCGCCGAAGACCACCAATGAAGTCGAGTTTGTAGAGGCCCTCAAGCTGTTCGCATTGGAGCATGCTGGCCGCATTGATGAGGCCGTTGCCAAGCTTGAAGAAATTAAGGAAGACGCCTCAGACCCCAGCCGCTTAGAAAAAATCAGCGGCTGGGCTCGTGAGTGGACCGAGTTCGCTCTCGGGAAAGCCATTGAGGCCTCGATAGCGACCTCAATGTTAGGCAGATAAGGTAGGGCAGCACCGAATGCTCAGCCCGGGATACGCTCTCAATATAGAAGCGTCTCCTTCGTGGCGCAAGCGGCAAACCGGACATGAGTTATTAAATGCTACTGCATGACGCACATCGCCTCCTTGGATTGTCGGATATTTCAGGTACACAGTGAAAGTACAAACGACCCTGAAGAGTAGTGTTGAAAACGGCAGAAATCAGCCAGTTCTGGGGGTGTGGACGAGAGTCCCACCCTCTCCGCCACATATCGCCATGCTTGGCGGTGATACGAACACACTCGATTGACGTGAAACAGGGTGCGTGGAAGCGGCGGCCATACGCGCTGCACCTCGCGCGATGTCGCTCACGCTGCGAAGATGCGAATACGAATGATGCGACCAAGGCGCTCGCATCATCGTCTGGGCAGGTTGTGAATCTGTCGGGCGCGTCAGGGCGCGTCGTGCGCTTCTTCAGGCCGACAGCATCGGCGAGCCGTTATCGGCCTTGTCGTCGCCCCGCAGCCGCTTGCGGAACAGCGACTTGATCAGATGATCTTCCAGGATCCGACCGCCGATATAGAGTGCGACGAACAGCGCGGCGAACACGTAGGCCGGCGTGGGTGAGGGGCCATCGTCTTCCTCTTCCTCGGCGCCTTCGTCGGTGTCTGGCAATTCGGGGGCAGGAGCGCCGAGAGCCTTGTCGATCGGATGCTGCGGCAGTTCGCGCTCCTTCTCCTTCGACTTGTCCTCGGTGTCCGACGCGCCGCTGGCCTCCGCAGAGGCCTTTTGGTGGGCGGCGACCATGACGGTCACCTGTGCGACGGCCAGGAACAGCAGCGGTGCGAGGAAACAGTATAGCAGGGCGCGGCTCGCCATCCGGTAGCGCAGGACCGCTCCGGTCGGTTGCTGGTCTATGTGCAGGACGCCGCGGTCGATGATGGAGAGCTTGTCCTGCGCTTCCTGGTCCTTCTTCAGAAAGGTCAGCGTGTCGCCCGAACGTTCATGCGTCGTGCCGCTCGTCTGGAACAGCGGCATCAGCCGGTCGAAGGCCTCTTCACGCGTCTGGTTGGGGGGAAGGGGCAGGCTGCCCCGGATATGCCAGATCGGTTCAAGAAAACGCAGGTTCACGGTCCATCCCAGTCAATGGTTGAAAAGCGCCCGCGAACGGGCGCCATCTATTCGCTTTGTCGAACATGCCCGGACGGGCAAGTGCCCGCAACGCGGCGTTGCGGGCACCTTTCCATATCACTTGGCGGTTCCGGCTCACTCGGCAGGAACGGCGGTCGGTTCTTCAGATGGCTGTTCGGCCCCGCCGATGCGTGCCTTCATCGACTTCCACGCCTCGGTGAATGGGTACACCATCGTTTCGCGGATCGACATCGGGCGGCCGCCTTCCATGCCCAGAAGCTCTGCCTCGCCATCGACGCAGGTGCCGAACATGCGGTCAAAGATGATCCAGGTGGCCGAGTAGTTGCTCCGGCTCGCCTCGTAGTCCTGCGAATGGTGGACGCTGTGATGCTCGGTCGTGTTGAACAGGAAGCGCCACCAGCGAGGCGTGTTGAAGCGCACGTTGATGTGCTGATAGATAGACACCGTCAGACCCAGCGTACCGGCCAGCAGGAACGCACGCGGCAGGAAGTCGAAAAAGCCGCCAATACCCAGGCCGATCAGGAACAGCTCTATCGGGTTGCCGACCGCGCCCTTGTTGATATTGAGCTGCGTGATGTAGTGATGCGGCGCGTGGGTGAGCCACAGCGGGTACCAGTTGTGCATCCCGCGGTGCATCCAGTACTGGCCGAAATCGAAGATCATCGAGATCATGATCGCCTGCAGCAGCAGCGGCATGGCCATGAACCAGTTGAACTTTTCCCAGGCGAAGGAATCCTGCACCCAGCTGATGACGACGCCGGCGCCGATGAAGCTTTCGGCCAGGTTGACGACGGTATAGCCGATGCCGACGTAGAACAGGTCGGTCGCCAGTTCCTTCCAGGTGAGGCGCCAGCTGTCATGCCGCGGATTCACCCATTCGAGCGACAGCAGCAGGATCTTGAACGCGATGCCGATGCCGATCGCGGTCGATGCCGTCGCAATGGAGTTGGGCGCGTAGTACCAGAACGCCACCAAAGCCAGCAGCATGGTGGGCTGAAACCAGGTAAAGACGAAGCGCTTGACCGGACCGCCCTCGACCTTGGGGATGTTTTCCCAGCCGACGGTGACCGGCGCATCCGCACCGATGATCCTGTTGCCTACTCGCGTTCCGTTCATGTCGCCCCTTCGGTCGTATCGATCCAAGTCATGCGATCGGTTCGGCGCAATCCGTTAACCGATCCGAATTGACAGCATTGTATGGTGCCGGGGCCCCCCGTCGTAAGTGTCCAAATGACGTAGATCGGCGGGGTTTTGCCCTCGAATCCGCCGGTTTCAGCCCCAGAACCGCATTGCCAAGGGTCATCCCGAGATCATCCTGACCGCCATGGCGGTCGCGGCGGCTCGCGTTTCGACGCCCAGCTTGATGAAGATCTGCTGCAGATGCTTGTTAACCGTTCGCGGACTGATGCCCAGGATCTCGCTGATCGACCGGTTGGACTTGCCGTAGCTGACCCACAGCAGCACCTCGGCCTCGCGCTGGGTCAGACCGATGCGTTTTTGCAGAAGGGCGATTTCCGCGCCTTCGCGAACCTCGGTCAGGCGGATCAGAGTGTCGCCCGCGCGCTCGCTTTCCACCGCGGCCAGATCGAGGTCGAAATCGGGAAACTCGACGCGGATCGAATGGCCGGGGAGGAGCTTTTCCTGCGCGATGCGCTGCATCGGATAGATCAGTCTTTCGGGCAATTGCCGCGCATTCTCGCTCCAGCCGGGCTCGATCCGCGACAGCAAGCGGCCGGCCTGGGGCGTGCACCAGACCACCCGGCCATCCGGATCGACGGCGACCAGATGTCGTCCCGCACCATCGAGCGCGAGGCGCGAGCGGTGCGCGTTGCGCGCATTGGCAAGATGCACCCGGACCCGCGCGAGCAGTTCCTCGATCACGATCGGCTTGCGGATATAATCGATCCCGCCGGTTTCCAGCGCCGCGATGGCATGTTCCGGTTCGGTCAGCCCGGTCATGAAGATGATCGGCACATTGGCAAAGGCGGGGTTGCGCTTGATCCGGCGGGTCGCCTCGAACCCGTCGAGTCCGGGCATCACCGCGTCCATCAGGATCAGGTCGGGCGTTTCATGCTCCAGCAGTTCCAGCGCCGCTTCGCCGCTCGTCGCGACAAGGGCGGTCATGCCTTCCAGTTCGAGCGTGTCGACCAGCAGCCGCAGCGATTCCGGCGTGTCGTCGACGACGAGGATGCAGTCCTTGGCTGGCGCGTCAGACGGCATCGTTCTGCGACGTCCTTGCGATGGCGGCCAGAGCCTTGAGGTCGAAGGCATCGAGGCAGGCGCGCATCTCTTCAGCCACGGGCATTGCGGCGGGATCAGATGCGGCGATCGCGTCGATCTGGCTTTCGATGCCGCGCACGTTGCCGCTGCGGACCAGTCTCTCGATCTCGGCAAAATGGGGGCGGGTCAGCGCGGGCAGGCGCGGCTTGGCGGCTGGACCTTCAGCGCTGCCGCCGCCGATTGTTCGCAAGCCGGAACCGGTCCATTCGATCCACAACTGGGCCGATATAACATCGAGCAAGGTACTGAATTCAAACGGTTTCAGCAGGAACATGTCGTTCGCCTCGCTGCCATCGCCGCCGGGGTTCTGGTCGTGCGCATTGGCCGACAGCATTACGATGCTCATGGTCGTGCCATGGGCGCGGCGCAGGGCGTCGGTGACATCCCACCCCGAACCTCCAGGCATGGCGATGTCGAGCAGGACGAGGTCGGGCACGCTGTCGCCCGCGATGGCAATGGCGGTATCGGCGTCGCTTGCCATCAGCACGTTGAAGCCCAGCGGTTCGAGCAGGCTGGCCAGCAGCGATCGCTGCGCCTCGTCATCGTCGACGACCAGGATCGTTCGGCGACGGCCCGAATAGCCGGTGATGACCGTGGTCGGGGTGGTGTCTGCGGAATGCGATTGCGGCTGGGACAACATCAGCCGCACCGTGAAACGCGATCCGGCGCCGGGCTCGCTCTCGACGCGGATCTCTCCACCCATGACCTGCACCAGCGCGCGGGTGATGGACAGGCCCAGCCCAATGCCGGGGCGGGGCGTCGGCAGGCTTTCGCTGCGGCTGTGGAACGGGTCGAAGATATGGTCGATGTCGCCCGGCGCGATGCCGATGCCGGTGTCCGCCACCTCGAACGTCGCGATGTCGTTGCGGTACGATACGGTCAGCGTAACTTCGCCGCTGTCGGTGAACTTGATCGCGTTCGACACCAGGTTGATCAGCACCTGGCGCAGGCGCTTCTGATCGCCGCGCACGAATTCGGGCAGGACCGTGGGGCAATCGAGCCGGAAGTTCAGCCCCTTGGCCTCTGCCTGCGGTTCGAACATGTCGATCACCTGTTCCAGCAGCGCGGGGAACCGTATTGCCTCGCGCTGGATGCGCACGGCCCCGCTTTCGACATGCGAGAGGTCGAGCAGCCCTTCGACCAGGCTGGTCAGATGTTCGGAACTGCGGCGAATGATCCGCGCGGCGTGGAGCGCATTGCGTCCTTCATTGCGTTCCAGCAGCTGGGCGTAGCCATAGATCGAATTGAGCGGCGAGCGGATTTCATGGCTCGCGCTGGCGAGGAAGCGGCTCTTGGCATCGTTCGCGGCCACGGCGGCGGTTTTCGCGCGCTCGATCTCGGCGCGCTCGTCCTCAAGCTGCGCAATCCGCCGCTTCAGCGCTTCACGCTCCGCGGCAATGCGGTCGGGACTGCCCAGCGCCTGGGACATCCGCGTCAGCAATCGGGCCAGCGCATGTTTCATCGCACGCGACCGGTCGCTGGACAGGCGTTGCGGTGAGAGCGCCGCACCGGTCATCCCCCCGCGATGAAGGCGCGCCAGCCGCCCAGGTGGGTGATGTCCTGCGCTCCCTCGGTCGCGCGCGGTTCGGACACGAAGCCCTTGACGCTCGAACCGTCGGACAGCGTCACCGTGCCGATGGCGAGCGGTGCGGGCACCTCGGCGGTGAAGCTGCCGAAGGATTCCATGTCGAGTTCGTAGACCTCGACCTTGATGGCGGCGCCGTCCTCGCTGTGGACCAGCGCGGGCTTGGGCGGCGTGCTGTTGGCGATGGCATAGAGGCGGTAATTCGGCGCAGTCTCGAACGCGCCGACGAATGTCGCATCGCGCGAGGTGAGCTGCCAGTGCAGCGGCATGTCCTTGAGATGCGCGCCGACGACGGCCAGTTTCACGCGTTCCATGTTGTCCTCCATATCGAGCGGGGGAAGCGCGGGCAGGTCTGCCGCGTCCAGATAGGTTTCCGCCGCGTCCATCAGCGCGCGGTCGGTGTCGGCGGGTCCGATCAGCGTGATGCCGAAACCGGTGCCGTTCATGCGCATGCCCGCAGGCACGGCAATCGCCGCCATGTCGAGCAGGTTCACGAAATTGGTATAGCGGCCCAGATTGCTGTTAAGCGCGATCGGCGCAGCCTCAAGCTCTCGGACCCGGTAGGTCGTGCCGGTGGTGGGGAAGGCCAGCATGTCGATGCCGTCCCACATCATGTCGGCATGGCGCTTCAGATCGACGAGGCGGTAGATGCCGTTCCACAAGTCGACCGCCTTCATGTCGAGCCCGGCTTCCACGATGCTGCGCACCGTCGGATCGATGGCGTCGGGGTCGGTTTGCAGCAGCGTCTCGACCGCGGCGGTGCGTTCGGCCACCCACGGCCCGCCATAAAGCAATTGCGCGGCTTCGAGCAGCGGCTCGATATCGATCTCGACCAGTTCGGCGCCTTGGGACAGGGCTGCCAGCGCGCGGTCGTAGAGATATTCGGCCTGCGTATCGCCAAAGAACACGCGCTGGTGGGGAAGGGGCACGCCGATGCGCTTCGGGGCCAGCGCGCGGTCGGCCAGCGGCTTGGACCACGGGTCCTGCGCGTCGAACGCCGCGATGCTTTCGTCCACCCGGCGCGCATCGCCGACATTATCGGTGAACACGGTGATGCAATCGATGCTGCGGCACGCGGGGACCAGTCCGCGGGTGCTCCAGCGGCCCTTGCTGGGCTTGAAGCCGATCAGGTGCTGGAACGCGGCTGGCACGCGGCCCGAACCAGCGGTGTCCGTGCCCAGCGCAAAGGGCACGAGCCCAGCAGCGACCGCCACCGACGATCCCGAGCTGGACCCGCCGCTGACATAATCGCGGTTATAGAC
>JAPYSD010000680.1 GCA_029936705.1 Croceicoccus sp.
AGTCCAGTCAGCTCCACCGACCAGCGGCCGGACAGTTCAGCCCTCGCGGTCAGCCGCCCGCCCAGTATCCGCGTCCGATTGACATCCTCGCGCCCGGCATCGGGCTTGTCGATATAACCGCCCAGCGATGCGGCATCGACGGTCGCGCGAAATGCGACACTGCCGGACGCAGGCAAATTCGCCGTCAGGCTGAGATCGCCGCCGGGCGAACCATGCTGCGTCAGCGATCCGCCGATCTGTCCCGCCAAGCTGGCATCGCCTAAGCGCGGCGCGTTGGGCACCAGGCGGATGATCCCGCCCAGCGCTCCCGCGCCATAAAGCGTGCCCTGCGGTCCTTCCAGCACCTCGACCCGGTCCAGGTCGGACAGGCGCAAGTCCGGATCGGGCGCGTTATAGCTCAGTCGCAGATCGCCCCAGTACTGCCCGACGGTGGACTGCGTCGGGCCGGTGAAACTGGAATCGGCGATACCGCGAATGAACAGCTTGTTGCGTCCGCTGCCGAGATAGGTGGAGGACACGCTGGCGATGCGGCGGGTGATTTCCTCGGTCCCGCCGGTGCCGCCCAGTTCGAGCATGCCCCCGTCGAGAATCGCGACCTGCGCGGGGATCTGCTGGAGCGACAGGTCGCGCTTGCTGGCCTGCACCACGATGGGCGGCAGGGGCGTCGCAGGCGGAAGAACAGGACGCGCTGATCGGACCGGTTGGCTGGCCGCCATTGCCGGCGCCGCTTCGATCCGCCACGAAAGTGCGCCGGTCGCAACCGCCCGCGCGCCGATGGCGGCGGCCAGGCGTCGCACCGCCTCGGCTGCAGGCATGCGTCCCCGTATCGCGGGCACGCTGCGGCGCGCCAGCCTGCGATCGGTAATGACAATGCTGCTGCCAGTCTGCCGCGCCAGGCTGATCGCGACGGCGCCTGCACGCCCGCCGCGCGCAGCGACATCGCTGCCGCCCGCATGTGCGGTTAGCGGTGCGGCCATCAGGGCCGCGGCGAGGAACCAGCGCGATGATCGCATCTAGCGCGCGCCGATGATCCAGGTGCCAGACTGCGACCGCACCGCCACGTCGAGCAGCGGACCGAGACTGCCCGGATCCTCGCGGACAGGCCCGATCATGATCGAGCCGCTGACCACTCGGTCCGCGCTGGCGGGGTCCACGGTAAAGCGGAGGCCGGTCTCGCGGGTCAGGTCCTGAGCGACTGCGGCCAGCGTCTCGCCATCGAAGGTAAGCCGTCCGTCGCGCCATTCGCCGACTTGCGTGGGATCGATATCGGCCAGGCGATAGCCATCCGACGCGCGCCACAAGGTCTGCCCGGCGGTGACGAGCACGTCCTGCTTGTCCGGATTGAACTGCACCGCCCCTTCCGACACGGCGACGCGGAAGGTCTCGCTATCAAGACGAACTTCGAACACGGTGCCGACATCGACGACGCGGTTGCTGCCGACCGTCACGACGAAGGGATCGCCCTCGTCATGGCGGACCGTGAAGAGCGCCCGGCCCTGTTCGAGGCTGGCATAGCGGGGATCCTCGCGGTCGAGCATCACGCGTGTGCCGCCCGCGAGTTGGACCTCACTCCCCGCTTCCAGGGCGACTGTCTGCATCTCCCCCGGTGCGGTTTGGACCGCATAGAGA
>JAPYSD010000124.1 GCA_029936705.1 Croceicoccus sp.
GGTTGCCGATTATCCCGACCGCGTGCTCTGGGGCACGGACTGGCCCCATCCCAACATGCAGGACGAGGTCGCGGACGACGGCCATATCGTCGACATGATCCCCCGCATCGCGCCGACCGAAGAACTGCAGCGCAAGCTGCTCGTCACCAACCCGATGCGGCTCTACTGGCCCGAGGAATCGTGATGCCGCGGCGCTGACCGTCCGGTCAGCTCTCCAGCGCCTCGCACGCCCGGACCAGCGCGGCCCGGGCCCTGGCCAGAACCGCATCGCCATAGCGGATGGTCGGCACCGCGATGCCGAACGCGCCGATCTGGCCGGTCGCCAGCCGGACGGGGCGCCCGATGCTGCAAATGCCGGGGGTGCTTTCCTCCACCGCGGTCGAAAAGCCGCGCTCCCTGACCAGCGCGATCTCCTCGCGCAGCGCGTCGGCCGCGACGATGGTGCGGGGGGTCGCCTGCACGCGCTTGCCTTCGGTTTCGGTCAGATACGCGTCCAGTTCCTCGTCCGACAGCGCCGCAAGGATCGCCTTGCCGCCCGCCAGCACGTGGAGCGGCTTGCGCTCGCCCGGATCGATCGCATAGCGCAGCGCCTGCGCGCTGGCCGCGGTGGCGACGATGCGCGCGTCCCAGCGGTCCAGCACCATGAACGAGGTCGTCTCGTCCAGCTCCGCCGTGATGGCACGCATGATGGGCCCGACCCGGTCCTCCAGCGAAAGGCTGGCATTGGGCGTCCGCAGCCGTTCGAGGCTGGGCCCCGGCAGATAGCGCCGCCCGTCGCGCTGCAGATACCCGCGTTCGCACAGGGTCGCGAGCAGGTAGGACAGGCTGGATACCGGGATGCCCAGCCCGGCGGCGATGTCCTTGGCCGCAGCGCCCTGCCCGAACGCGACGACGAACTCGATCACGTCGAGCGTGCGCAGCGCGGACTTCACGGGATTGGGCGAGGATGAGGCCATGGCTTCAGAAGCTAAGCGAGCCCCGCCGCGCCGCAAAGAGCCAGCGTCCGTCCTTCAACACGAAACGGTCGTGGAACGACCCCAGCTTGGGCGGGCCATCGGGCGTGAACAATGCCATCGCGCTGACGCCGGTCGCCTCGGTCGGCGAGACGACATCGATCACCACATTGCTGCACAAGTGCCGCGTCTTGCGCGCAGGCCGGGCCTGAAAGGCGGCAAGGATCGCGCCGCGCCCGACGATCGGCTCGTCCGGCTGGGTCGGGCGCGTCATCGAACCGTCCTCGGCGTAAAGCGCCGCGATCTCCTCCCAGCGCCCCTCGTCATTCAGGTTCGCGTAGAGCGCGACCAGCTTCGCGCATGCATGCTCGATGGCGATACGCTCGGCGGGGCTCACAGGCGCGCCCCGGCTAGGTCCGCGCCTTCGCGCAGCGCCATCAGCTTCTTGCGCGTCACCAGCGGGTCGATCTTGCCATAGCCCGCAAAGGTGCCGAAGCCGCAATCGGTGCTGGCGATCACCCGGTCCGCGCCGACGATACCGGCGAAACGCTCGACCCGCTGGGCGATAAGCTCGGGGTGCTCGACATAGTTCGAACAGGTGTCGATGACGCCGGGGGCCAGCACCTTGTCGCCCGGAATGTCGGCATCGCGCCACACGGTCCACTCATGCTCGTGCCGGGGGTTGGCGCCTTCGAACAGGACGGTGGACGGGCGGGCCTTCAGCACTGTCCCGATGATTGTCTTCAGCGCGATGTCGTGATCGTGCGGGCCTTCGTAATTGCCCCAGCAGACATGCATGCGCATCTTTTCGGGCGGGATGTTGGCGGTCGCGGCGTTCAGCGCCTCGACATTCGCCTCGGCCACCTTCAGGAAGTCGGCCTCGTCCATGTCCTGGTAGCCGGTATGACGGCTCATCGCGAGGTCGGGACAATCGAGCTGCAGCAGGAAACCCGCGTCCACGATCGTCTCGTATTCCTCGCGCATGGCATCAACCAGCGCGGCGAGATAGGTTTCGTGGTCGGGGTAATGGCGGTTCACCTGGAACGCGGTGATCAGCCCCGGCGACGCGGCGTTCAGGAAAGCCTCGGCCCCGCCGCCGTTCTGGTCCAGCGCGGCGCGGAAGCGGCGGATGTCGTCGTGCAGTGGCTGCAGCGTCACCAGCTTGACCGGGCCGATGCAGGATGCGCGCACGAATTCCTGGCTGCCCATGATGGCGGACAGCTTCTTCGCCAGGCCCGGCACCTCGGCCAGGTCGGCGGCGGGCTTGCGGTCGGTATGCCCCCCGAAACCCGACAGCCGCTCGATCATGTAGGTCGAATAGCCGACCTTGCCGAGTTCGCCGTCGCTCATCACGTCGACGCCGCATTCCTTCTGCAGCGCGACGACATCGGCCACGGCCTTGCCGACGACGCGGTCGAATTCCCCGGCGTCATAGCTTTCGCCCGCGTCGCGTGCGAGCAGCAGCGGGGTCAGCTCTTCACCTCGCGGCATGGAGCCGACATGGGTGGTCCTGATATGGGTCATTGCTCGTCCTCTCGCATATTCGTCATGACGACTTCGACGCCTGCCATGCCGCGGGTTATCGCGAACGGCTTGTCGATGGCAACGCGCGCGTCGCGCACGCCCGGCATGGCCAGGCATTGCCACGCCAGTTCCTGCGCAAAAGTCTCGATCAGCGGGATGTGCACGGCGGCCAGATCCTCGGCGGCGGCGGCGATGCGGCGATAGTCGACCGTGTCGCCGATGCCGTCGATCGGCCCTTGGTCCAGGCCCAGCTCCACCGTGATGACCAGCGGCTGGCGGCGGCCGATCTCGTCCGGATTGATGCCGATATCGGCCAGCAGCGGCAGTTCCCTGACCCGCACGCTGGTCCGGCACGACACGGCTGCCTTTGGTCGCGCCGCATCAAGCATCGCGGGCCATCCTGGCGGCGCGTACCGTATTGCTCAGCAGGCAGGCGATGGTCATCGGCCCCACCCCGCCCGGCACCGGGGTCACGGCGGCGGCATGGCCCAGCTCGTTCGTGGCGCAATCGCCGACCAGGCGCGTCCTGCCATCGGGATCGGTGATACGGGTGATGCCCACGTCGATCACCACCGCGCCGGGCTTCACCCAATAGCCGCGCACCAGCTGCGGCGCGCCCGCGGCGGCGACGATCACGTCGGCCTGCCGCGCGATATCGGGCAGGTTGCGAGTCTCGATATGGGTGACGGTGACGGTGGCTTCACGCTCCAGCAAAAGCATCGACACGGGCTTGCCGACGATGTTCGACTTGCCGATCACCACGACATTCAACCCGCGATAATCGGCGATCACCGTGTCCAGCAGCATCATGATGCCCAGCGGCGTGCAGGGCACCAGCCCGCCCGTTCCCGATGACAGCCGCCCGACATTGACGGGGTGAAAGCCATCGACATCCTTGCCCGGCAAAATGCGGTCGAGCACCAGCGAGGCGTCGATCCCCTTGGGCAGCGGCAGCTGGATCAATATGCCGTCGATGGCCGGATCGGCGTTCATCTCGTCGATCAGCGCCAGCAGGGCGCCCTCGTCCGTATCGGCGGGCAGGCGGTGCTCGACCGAACGGATGCCCGCCTTGCGGCACTGGGCGATCTTGCGCCCGACATAGACCTCGCTGGCGGGATCGCTGCCGACCAGCACGACCGCCAGGCCGGGCGCGGCGCCATGCGCGGCGGCGATTTCCTCGACCTCCTGCCGGGTCTGCTCCACCAGCTGCGCGGCAATCGCCTTGCCGTCGATCAGCCTGACCTGTTCCGGGCTGGGTGCCGTCGCGTTCGTCAATGGTCAGGCCTTGAACACCACCGTGCGCCCGCCATTCAGGAAGACGCGGCCATCCAAGTGGTGGCGCACGGCGGTCGCCAGCACGCGGCGTTCGATGTCGCGGCCCTTGCGGACCAGGTCGTCGGCCGTGTCGGCATGGCTGATCGCCTCGACGTCCTGGTGGATGATCGGCCCCTCGTCGAGGTCCGCGGTCACGTAATGCGCGGTCGCGCCGATCATCTTCACCCCGCGCCTGTGCGCCTGGTGATAGGGCTTGGCACCCTTGAAACCGGGCAGGAACGAGTGGTGGATGTTGATGCAGCGGCCCGACAGGAAGCTGGCGAAATCGTCCGACAGGATCTGCATGTAGCGCGCCAGCACGACCAGCTCCGCGCCCGATTCCTCGACGATGCGCTTGATCTGCGCTTCCTGCTGCGGCTTCGTATCCTTGGTGATCGGCAAATGGTGATAGGGAATGTCGCCGATCATCGTGATCTTCAGCGCGCTGGCCGGATGGTTCGACACGATGCCGACCACGTCCATGTCCAGCTCGCCAATGCGATTGCGGTACAGCAGGTCGCCCAGGCAATGGTCGAAGCGGCTGACCATCAGCAGCACCTTGCGCGGGCGGTCCGTGCGGCGCATCTCCCAGTCCGCATCAGCCGCGACGGGCTGCGCGGCAAAAGCCTCTCGCACAGCGTCCTCGTCCGCGGTCTCGAACTCCACCCGCATGAAGAAGCGGTCGTTCGCCCGGTCGTTGTACTGCTGCGCGTCGACGATATTGCAGCCCTGCTCGGCCAGCAGGCCGGCGACGTCGGCGACCAGCCCCTTGCGGTCGTTGCACTGCAGGGTCAGGATACACTGGTTCACGCCATCATTCTCCCGTCTTGTTCGTTATTTCCGCGCCGCCTGGCGATGGGCGCGGGCGTATTCGTCGATCCAGGCGACGGTCTTCGCGACGCCGCCGAATGGATAGAAGTGCAGCCGTACCGGCCCATGCTCCGGCGTCAGCCCGTTGGCAATCGCATCGACCAGCCTGTCCGGACCCGCGGTGCCGATCAGCTTGCCGATCGAGATGCCATATTTCGACAGGACCGAAGCCGACGCCCCCACCCCGCAGCGCGCGGCAAAGCGCATCAGCGTCTTGATCCCGGCGGGGCCCGGCACGCCCAGGCGCACCGGGTCGTGAATGCCGCGGCGGCGCAGTTCCAGCACCCAGTCCAGCACGCGCTCGGCATCGAAGGCGAATTGCGTGACGATCAGCGGCGCCATGCCGCGCGCCTCGATCATGGCACACTTGTCGTGCAGGACCTGCCAGCATTGCTGCTCGGTCATGTTGGGATGGCCTTCCGGGTGCCCGCCGATGCCGATGGCGGTGATCCCGGCCCGCTCGAACGCGCCGCTGGCGATCAGGGCGGAGCTGTCGTCGAACGGGCCTTCCGCCTCGGACGGGTCGCCCGCGATGACAAAGCAGCGCTTCACCCCCGCTTGGTCGACGACCGCCTGCAGATATTCCTCGAACTCCTGCGCGGAGGTGATCCGGCGAGCCGAGAAATGGGGCATCGGCTCGAACCCAAGCTCGCGCACGGCGCGGGTGGCGGCGATGCGGGCGGCGAAATCCTCGCCCGGCAGAAAGGTGATCGCGACCGGGTGATCCTCGGGGATGCCGGGCGCGGCCTCGCGCAGGGCGTCGACATCCTTGGCGGTGATCTCGATCGAGAAACCGTCGGTCATGACCTCGGGCGGACGGTTCCAGTTGGGATGGATCTGCGGTTTCGACATTCGCTCTCTCCATGACCGCCGGTTGGATGGGCCGCGCGATGCGGGGCCAATATGCGGCGGCGCTTAAATTCCCTCTAGCGGATCGAGTTTTGTTCGTATAGATGAAATATTCATGGATACGAAGTTTTCCAGCGCTGTTCCCGTGGTGATCCTGCCAGGCCTGATGTGCGATTCGCGCATGTTCGGCGCGCAGATCGATGCAGGCGCGCAGGTGGTGGACGGCTTCTACGGCGGGGCAAGCTCAATGGGCGACATGGCCGATTATGCTCTTGCCCGCCTGCCGCAGCGCGCGGTGCTGGTCGGCCACTCGATGGGCGCGCGCGTCGCGCTGGAAGTCGTGCGGGCCGCGCCGGAACGCGTCGCGGGCATCGTGCTGGCCGACACCGGCGTTCACCCCGTCGGCGAGGGAGAGCACGCGAAGCGCCACGCCCTGCGCGACCTGGGCCGCGAACAGGGCATGGCAGCGCTGGTCGACCGGTGGCTGCCCCCCATGCTGGGCGATGCGGCACGCGGCGACGATGCGCTTTATGAAACCCTGCGCACGATGTGCATCGACGCGGGGATCGAGACATACGAGGCGCAGATAGAGGCCTTGCTGACACGTCCGGAACTGGACGACGTCCTTGCCGCCATCGCCTGTCCCGCGCTTTCGGTTACCGGGGCGCAGGACGCCTGGTCCCCGCCCGCCCAGCACGACGCGATCGCCGCGGCCATATCCGGCTGCATGCGGCGTGACGTGCCGGAAGCGGGACACATGCTTCCCGCGGAAAAGCCGCAGGAATTCAACGCCGTGCTACAGGAGTGGCTGGCCGCGACGATCGACTGAACCGACTCTGTTCCGATATCCCTAGGAGAGGTACGAATGACTGACCAATCGCTTGAACAAAAGCTGGCGGACGCCGGCGATACCGTGGAATTCCTGCGCAACCAGCAGGTTGGCCCGAACGTCTATCCCGGCGTCCCGGCCGAATTCTCGAACTGGCGCGACGAACAGCGCGCCTGGGCCGAGACCGCGGTGCTTTTCAACCAGTCGTACCACATGGTCGACCTGCTGGTGACCGGCCCCGACGCGTTCGAGATGCTGTCCTATCTCGCTCCCAACAGCTTCAAGAACTTCAAGCCCAACCAGGCCAAGCAGTTTGCCCCCGTCACGCCCGAAGGCTATGTCATCGGCGACGTGATCCTGTTCTACCTGGAAGAGAACAAGTTCGAGCTGGTCGGCCGCGCGCCCTCGATCGAATGGGTCGAATTCCATGCCGCCACCGGCAAGTGGGACGTCGAGGTCGAGCGTGACGAGCGCACCGCCGCCCGCCCCGAGGCCGAGAAGGGCTATCGCCGCAACTACCGCTTCCAGCTTCAGGGCCCCAACGCCATGAAGATCCTGGAAAAGGCGATGGGCCAGACCCCGCCCGACCTTAAGTTCTTCCGCATGGCGCCGATCATGATCAATGGCGCCGAGGTGCGCGCACTGCGCCACGGCATGGCCGGCCAGCCGGGTTACGAGCTGTTCGGCCCGTGGAAGGATTACGACAAGGTCCACTCCGCGCTGGTGGAGGCAGGCAAGGACGACGGGCTGACTCTGGTCGGCGGCCGCACCTATTCGTCGAACACGCTGGAATCGGGCTGGATCCCCTCGCCCCTGCCGGCGGTCTATACCGGCGAAGGCACCCGCGAATTCCGCGAATGGCTCAAGGGCAAGTCCTATCCCGGCATGTGCTCGCTGGGCGGATCGTTCGTGACCGACAATATCGAGGATTACTACCTCACCCCGTGGGACCTGGGCTATGGCATCATGGTCAAGTTCGACCACGACTTCGTCGGCCGCGAAGCGCTCGAAAAGAAGGACAAGGAGCCCAAGCGCAAGAAGGTCACGCTCGCGCTCGACAACGCGGACATCGTCCGGGTGATGAGCTCGATGCTGCAGACCGGCGACAAGGCCAAGTTCCTGGAATTCCCCAGCGCGGTCTATGCGATGCACCCGTATGACGCGGTGCTCAAGGACGGCAAGACCGTCGGCATCTCGACCTGGATCGGCTATACCGTGAACGCGGGCCGCTTCCTGGCGCTGGCCATCGTCGACGAAAGCGTCGCCGAGCCGGGCACCGAGGTATCGCTGCTGTGGGGCGAACCTGACGGCGGCACCAGCAAGCCCACCGTGGAACCGCACGTCCAGACCGAGATCAAGGCGGTCGTCGCGCCGGTTCCCTATTCGGAAGTCGCCCGCGACAGCTATGCCGAGGGCTGGCGCTCAAACAGCTGATGCGCTGAAACGAACGGGGGGACGCGCGGCACATCGCCGCGCGTCCCCTTTTCGATTCCATGGGCAGGCGCGGTCGTCAGACCGGCAGGCCGACGTAGTTTTCCGCGATCGACGTCTGCGCCGCGCGGCTGGACGCGATATAATCCAGTTCCGCCACCTGCATCGCGCGTTCGAAATCCCCATCCTCGGGGAAGCGGTGCATCAGCCGGGTCAGCGACCAGCTGAAGCGTTCGGACTTCCACACTCGCGCCAGCGCCTTGTCCGAATAGGCCGCGATGGCGTCGGAATCGTGTCTGTTGAAGAAACCGGTCAGCGCTTCCGCCGCGTAATACACGTCGCTTGCCGCCAGGTTCAGCCCCTTGGCGCCCGTCGGCGGCACGATATGCGCGCTGTCGCCGCACAGCAGCAGCGATCCGTGGCGCATCGGCGCGAAGACATAGGACCGCAGCGGCGCGATGCTCTTCTCGATGCTGGGCCCGCGCGTGATATGGGCGGCCGCCTCGGGGCCGAGGCGGATGGCCAGCTCGTCCCAGATGCGATCGTCCGACCAGTCCTCGATCTTCTCGGTCAGCGGCACGTCGATGTAATAGCGGCTGCGCGTGGAGGACCGCATCGACGCCAGCGCAAAGCCGCGCTCATGGTTCGCGTAGATCAGCTCGTGGTTGCAGGGCGGCACGTCGGC
>JAPYSD010000681.1 GCA_029936705.1 Croceicoccus sp.
GTCAACGGCGATGTAGATGCCGACACCGACCAGGACAGCGGCGAGCACAGCGAGGATCGGCGAACCGCCGCCCATTTCGCTGGTTTCGTCGGCCGGGGCAGCGGCACGCTGATCGGCCTGCGCTGCAGTGGCGGCGACAGGTGCCGAAACGAGAGCCAGCGCGGTAGCGGCAGTGGCCATCTTGCGGAGGATCATAAGCTTATCTCCTTGTTCGCTCAATTCTTCTCGAATCCGAGCGGGCTAACCCGTCCCCGAACCGAATATTCAATCACGATAAGTAGCCATGTCCCCCATGCTACGAATCGATGATACCGGCCAGCACAAAGCGTGCTCCTCCGGATTTGCACCGTGAAAATACGAATACGGCATCAACTGTCAACGCCATTAATCGATCCCGGAGCATGTGCGGCACGATTTTTTTGTCTAACAGCAATGGATTGCCGCATTTGCGCAACAGCTTTTGATAGGCCAGCCGCTAGCGGCCCCCGAACACGCGGGCGCCCGCCAGCCAAGTCTCCTCGACATCGATACCGCGCAGTTCGGCTTCGGGCACCATCAGCGGGTCGGCGCTGACGAACAGGAAGTCCGCCCACTCGCCCGGAGCAAGGCTGCCGAAGCGGCCCTCTGCCTTGCCGGCATAGGCGCCTGCCGCGGTAAAGCCCGCCAGCGCCTGCTCGCGGCTGATACGCTGTTGCGGCATCCATCCGCCAAAGGGCTGCCCGTCGGCGTCCTGGCGGGTCACGGCAGCGGCAATGCCCGCCCATACATCGACGGGCTCGACCGGCGAATCGGAGCCGAAGGCCACCGGCGTTCCGCTTTCGATCAGCGAATGCCACGCATAGGCGCCGACCAGCCTGTCGGGTCCCAGCCGCGCCTCGGCCATCAGGCGGTCGGACGTCTGGTGGATCGGCTGGACCGAGGCGACCGTATCCAGCTGCGCAAAGCGCGGAAGGTCGGCGGGATCGATGATCTGCGCATGCTCGATCCGCCAGCGGCGGTCGCCTTCATAGGTTTCGCGCAATTCCACGATGGCATCCAGCACCTCGCGGTTGGCGGCATCGCCGATGGCATGCACGGCGGGCTGGAACCCGGCCATGGCGGCGCGGCTCATCAGGTTACGCAATTGCGTGCCGTTCTTCAGCGGCAGGCCCCGCTCTCCCGGCGCGTCGGCGTAATCTTCCAGCAGCCAGGCGCCCCGCGACCCCAGCGCGCCGTCGAGGTAGAGCTTCACCCCGCCAAGGTGCAGCCGGTCGCCGTAGAGCCACGGCGTCGGCTCGGCGCCCGCGATCGTGACCATCTCGTCCAGACCGCCCGCATAGCCCATCACCCGGATGCGCAGGCGGCCCTTGTCGCCCGCGCGGCGCAGCGCCTGCCAGCCGTCGATGGTGGTGCCCATGTCCGCCACCGCGGTGATGCCATGCGACAGCAGCATCTGCTGCGCCTTTTCCAGCGCGAGATCGCGTTCCTCGGGCCGTGGTTCGGGGACGAGGGCGGCGACGGACTCCATCGCGTTGTCGACGAACACGCCTGCCGGAGCATCGCCGGCGCCGCGGATGATGCGCCCGCCCGCTGGGTCTGCTGTCTTGGCCGTGACGCCCGCGACGTTGATCGCGGCGCTGTTGGCC
>JAPYSD010000682.1 GCA_029936705.1 Croceicoccus sp.
GTGCTGGGCGCAGCCGCGGGCGCGCTGATCGGGCGCGCGATCGATCGCGGCGATGCACGCTGCCGCTGAGTTCGTTCGGACCATTCGGGGCCGGGAAGTTCATGCTTCCCGGCCCTTTTTGCATCGCCCCTTCCAAAGCACCGCCGATCGGCGCTAGGTGGCGATCATGATCGAGCCAGCCGCCCGCCCCGCCCCAGCCGTACTGATCACCGGCGCGGCAAAGCGCCTGGGCGCGTGCATGGCCCGGCGCTTCGCGGAAAACGGCTGGCATGTCGTGATCCATTATCGCGGCTCTGCCGACGCGGCGGAAGAACTGGCAGCTTCGCTGCAAAGCGCGGAAACGGTGCAGGCCGATTTGTCGGATCGTGCCGCTGCCGAAGCAATAGTGCATGGGCTGGCAAACCGGCTTTCCGACTGGCGCGCATTGGTCAACAGTGCCTCGGTCTTCGACCATGACGATGCGCGGCGCATCGATCCGGCGATCTTCGCGCAGGCGATGGAGACCAACGCCCGCGGTCCGGTGATGCTGGCGCAGGCGTTCCTGGCAAGCGCTAGGGCGCATGGCGGACGGCGCGTGATCAACGTGCTGGACCAGAAGCTGTGGAACCCCAATCCCGATTTCTTTTCCTATTCGATGTCCAAGGCCGCGCTGGGCATGGCGACGCGCATGCTGGCGATGGAGCATGGTGGCGGGTCCGACCGAATCTATGGGCTGGCGCCCGGCGCGATGCTGCCCAGCCACGACCAGCAGGCGGACGAACACCAGACAAGCGGGCGGATGAACCTTTTGCAGCGCCTGACGCGGCCTGAGGAACTGGCCGATGCCGCGGTCTTCCTGGCCGAGGGGCACCTGGCCAGCGGAGAGACGATCTGTGTCGATTCGGGCCAGCACCTGCTGTCCCAGCCGCGCGACGTGCTGTTCATGGCGCGCGGGCAGGCCGATGCGGATGCGTGACGTGGAAAACGCATTCGCGGCTTGAACGCCTGCAATCAGGACATATTCTGCATCTTCAAACGCCATCGCAAGCATGGCGCCTGCTCAGGAGTACCCACCCATGCCCGGCGCCAAGCGTCTTCTGGAAACCCTGCTGGCCAAGGCCGTCAAACGCGGCCGTCTGACCGTGACCTATCCCGATGGCTCCAGCCGTTCCTTTGGCACGCCCGACGGCGTCATGCCCGAGGTCGGCATCCGCTTCACCGACAACAAGGTGCCGCGCGACATCGTGATGGACATGCGGCTGGGCGCGGCGGAAGCCTTCATGGATGGCCGCCTGATCGTCGAGAGCGGCGGCGGGATCATGGAAATGGTCGAGCTGCTGCAGGGCAACAACCATTGGGACGCGGGGCAGCGTATTTCCCCGCCCCGCTTTCGCCGCCGCATGGCAGACCGGCTGAAGTTCGTCGCCACCCAGTTCAACAAGGCGACCAGTTCCAAGGCCAATGTCGCGCATCACTACGACATCGGCAACGACCTCTATCGCCTGATGCTGGATGCGCCCCACATGCAGTACAGCTGCGCCTATTGGCCGCGCGAGGGGATGACGCTGGAAGACGCGCAGACCGAGAAGCTGGCCCATATCGCCGCCAAGCTGGACCTGAAGCCGGGGCAGACGGTGCTGGAC
>JAPYSD010000683.1 GCA_029936705.1 Croceicoccus sp.
ACCGCCTAGTCCCGATCAGGATTTTATCATGAGAGGGCGCGCTTATACGTCGTGCCGACGCAGGCTTTGCGGTGTAACTGGATTGCCGACATGGCAATCTTTCACTTCAGCGCAAAGGTCATCGGAAGGTCGAGCGGACGCAGTGCCGTTGCGGCAGCGGCCTATCGTGCAGGCGAGCGGCTGCACGACGAGCGGATCGACAGAACCCATGATTTCACCAACAAGGCAGGCGTTCTTCATTCCGAAGTGATGCTGCCCAAAGGAGCGCCCGAAGCCTTCGCCGACCGGGCCACTCTGTGGAACGCCGTTGAGGCCGCCGAGAAGCGCAAGGATGCCCAGCTCGCCCGCGAGGTCGAGTTCGCCCTGCCGCGCGAACTGTCGAAGAAAGACAACGTCAAGCTGGCGCGCGAGTTCGTGAAAGCCGAGTTCGTTGAGAAAGGCATGATCGCCGATCTCAATGTCCATTGGGATATCGGCAAGGACGGCAAGGCCAAACCGCACGCGCATGTCATGCTGACAATGCGTGAAGTGACCAAGGATGGCTTTGGCGCAAAGGTCCGCGACTGGAACAAGACCGCGCTGGTCGAACAATGGCGCGAGCGCTGGGCCGATCACGTCAATCGCGCGCTCGCGGAACGCGACATCGATGCCCGGATCGATCACCGCAGCCTGGAAGCGCAAGGCATTGCGCTCGAACCGCAGGACAAGATCGGTCCCGCAGCCTCGCGCATTGGCGGACGCGGACTCGAAGCTGAACGGATCGAAGAGCACCGCGCCATCGCCCAGCGCAATGGCGAGCGCATCATCGGCAACCCTGCGTTGGCGCTCGATGCCATCACGCACCAGCAGGCCACATTCACCAAGCGCGATCTTGCCGCCTTTGTTCATCGGCACAGCGACGGAAAGGAGCAGTTCGACGCGGCGTACAATGCGGTGCGCGCATTGCCTGACTTGATTGCCTTGGGCAAGGATGGACGTGAGCAAGACCGCTTCACTTCACGCGCGATGATCGAGACCGAACAGCGCCTGCATCGCGCTGCCGACGCGATGGCGCAGCGCAACCGTCACGCGGTCAACGACATTCTGCGGAACGCCGCATTCGCCAACGCTTCAAAGCGCGGCCTAGTCCTCTCTGGCGAACAGAAATCTGCCTTCGAGCATGTGACCAAGAGCAAGGGTCTTGCCGTGGTGGTTGGCTATGCCGGGACTGGCAAGAGCGCGATGCTGGGCGTGGCACGCGAGGCATGGGAAAGCGCGGGGTACACTGTGCACGGCGCTGCCCTGTCTGGCATCGCAGCCGAAGGTCTGGAGAACGGCTCCGGTATCGCATCGCGCACCATAGCCAGCCTAGAGCATCAGTGGGGCAAAGGGCGCGAGCAGCTCACGTCCCGCGACGTGCTCGTGATCGACGAAGCGGGCATGGTCGGCACACGCCAGATGGAGCGCATGCTCTCCCATGCCGCCAAAGCCGCGGCGAAAGTGGTCCTGGTCGGCGATCAACAACAGCTCCAGGCCATCGAAGCAGGTGCCGCCTTCCGGGCAATCCACGAGCGCCACGGCGGCGTCGAAATCAGCGAGGTTCGCCGCCAGCTTTCCGCATGGCAGCAAGACGCGACAAG
>JAPYSD010000125.1 GCA_029936705.1 Croceicoccus sp.
AAGGAGCGCAGGGGCGACTATGACGTCAGTGTTTCGGCCGACAATCTTCCCGATTTATCCAACCTTACACCGGTGATCATTGATGACATCGCCTCGAGCGCGCGCACCATGATCGAAGCGGTGCACATTCTTCGGGAAGCAGCTGCCGCAGCGCCGATCGCGATCGTCGTCCATCCGATCCTGGCTGGCGATGCCTTTGGGAAACTGCAGGCGGCGGGCACCGGCCGGATCGTCAGTACCGACACCATTGCGCATCCATCCAACGCAATCAGTGTCGTCCCACAAATCGCCGCAGCGCTAAAGGCGTGGCGCAATGAAACAGCCCGGCCGGAATCCTCGTCGGCGGGTCGTCAACGCGTCAACGAAAGCCCTTCGTAGTGATGCGGACAGAACACCCGCCACGAAGCAGCGACCGTGGTGATGGGTCAGACAGTCGGTGTGCAGGAGATTATTCGAGATTCGATGCCATCTTCCCGCGAGCCGCCTCCGTCATCCCGCCAACATGACATATGCCTGTTCGTTGCAGGTGAGCCAAGACATTCCTGCGCCCGTCCGGGCAGGTACTGTCAGCCAATGTCCCGCACAATCCACTTGGCAGTACGCCCCGGAGAACCGCTCGAGACCTGACAGATATCTGCCGTCTCTAATCAGCCGAGGACCCTTCCACATTGGCTCGAAGCGAGGACTCTGCATGGGCACATTCACAGTCGAGAAAGCCATGCTCGATGCACGTGCGGCACATCTGCAGGAGTCGGGTCTTCAGCGCACGACGTGCGCGGTGCAATCTGACGGTCACATTGTTGACCGTCGTGTCGAGACTTTTCGCGATCTCGTCCCGCGGCTCTTCGAGCAAATCGGCGCGCCATATGACCTCCGCATAGTCGGGTTTCAATGTCGGCAGGAGCCGGTAAAGGCAGTTGCACACTGTCTGGTCAAGATCCACCTCCGGTTGCGTGTGCGCATGGCTGCTCTCGGCAAGCTCATGCGGATCGACACCGATCTCCTTGCTGCGCCGTCGGATGACAGTCCGCTGGAAATCGGCAATCGTCGTTGCCAGAACGCGCGAAAGCCAACCTTTGACCGACTTTGCCTCGCGAAGCTCTCCCGCGCGCTCGATCGCCTTGAGCATGAAGCGCTGCAGAACCTCCTCCGCTTCGTGGGAACTGTGAAGACGCCGATTCAGGAATTTGAGAATGTCCTGATGACTGTCCACCAGCGCCCGTCGGACGGCTTCGTCCATCGGCCTCAAGGCATCGTCGCCGGCAGCCGCCGAAGTGGCAGGATCATCCATCGAGCTTTCCAATACGAATATTCCCGCTGAGGATCGCCTACCTCAAACTTCTGCAACAGAGTGCCACACTACAGGAAGCTTTAACATGTTTAACCCGAATCGATTGCTCACAATCCAGGCTTATCGTGGACGACTCAAATGCCGATGACGACCAGCGCCTCGTCTCGTCGTCGGGATCACCCGGGCAACGCAGCGAGCGTGCGCGGGCTTCAGCGTGCGGCCGTGAAGGATGGCACAAGATGATTGACTTGGCGATCACCGTCCACTTGCTGGCGCTGACCGACGATACGGGTCTGGCCCAACACGCCCGGCATCATTTCGTCGACCGTTCTCACGGCTACTGTCTCGATGACAACGCGCGAGCGGTTACCGTAATGTGCCGTCTGGCCCACCTGCGCACGCTAAGCGCCACAGAGCAACACGCTCTCACCGCTTATGCCGCGTTTCTCGATCATTCTTTCGACCGGCAGACACGACATTTCAGGAACTTCATGACGTATGATCGGCGCTGGCTGGACGAAGAAGCGGCTGAGGATGCTTGCGCACGCGCCGTTCATGCCTTGTGCGTCATGATCGCGATGCCCCCTCAGGACTGGATGCGGATCTGGGGACGCGATCTTCTTGAAACGGTCCTTCCGCGCCTGCACGAGCTCGCTTCGCCGCGTTCGTGGAGCCTGGTCTTGACGGGTCTGGACACATTGCTGCGCAACAGCTCTCCCTGGACGGAAGCGGAGCGGCTGCGCAAGCACCTGGCGCATGAATTGCTTCAGCGCTGGCGGGACGCGGTGCAACCTGCCTGGCCCTGGTTCGAAGACGGGCTGGCCTACGACAATGGACGCCTGGCCGAGGCCGCGATTACGACCGGTACGGTGCTGGGCATGGCTGACCTGCGGGAGGCTGGACTATCGGCCCTGCAGGCACTCTGGGACTGGCAATACGATGGACAGGTCTTTCACCCGGTCGGTACGCACAATTTTGGACACAGACACCAGTTGTCGTCCAGGTTCGATCAGCAACCCATCGAAGCTCATGCGATGATCGATGGGTGCCTCGCCGCCGCCAGTTCAGGTGCCGACACCGCCCTCTGGCGCGAGCGCGCGGATATCGCGATGGCATGGTTTTTCGGACGAAATGATCTTGGCCGCGCGCTCGTGGAACCAGAAAAGGGTCTGTGTCATGATGGCCTTCACGAGGACCGGATGAATGCCAACGCAGGCGCGGAATCGACGCTTGCCTATATCGGCGCGTTCCTATCGATGGCTTCGCTGGAGAGACAGCGATGACCGACAGGCAACTCAGCACGCCTTCAAAGCCTTGTCCAAGGACCCAAATGGAGAGGCCCTGGGAAAGCAGAACGCTATGACAACCGGCATTTTGCCCTCAGCGACCCGCCTTTCCAAAAAGCGCAGCGAGTTCTGCGAATTTGGCGCGCTGCGTTTCCTTGTCGCCGCTCTCGATCGCTTCCTGAACACAGTCCTGGGCATGAATGGCGAGAACCCTGGCTCTCGTTGCCCGCAAGGCGGCTTCCATCGCAGCGATTTGATGCATGATATCGACGCAGTACCGCTCGTCTTCCAACATGCGGATCACACCCCTCGCCTGGCCCTCGACCCGCCGCAGACGAGCGATTTCCTTGGTGAACTTCATCTCTCGATCCCTCGTCGCCTCAGGGCGTATCGTACCAAATGCACCGCTCTTCCTTACCCTACCGGGGTAAAGTTTACAAATGTCTGCCTGTCGGCTATCGGAGAATGGTGTCGAAGCACTAGCCTGTCCATCGGAGCGGCACAAACCGGGAAGCACGCCGAATTTGCCCGGTCAGAAGCAAGGAGCCGATCATGACGCAATTGTCCATTCCCCGCGCGATCCTGGTCTGGGGCACGGCTTTGAGCCTGTTCCTGATGATCAGTCTTATCGCCTGTATCCTTTACGGTTTGGCCCTGCCTTCCGGGTTCGAAATGCACCGTGCCTGGTCGCCCTGGCTCCCCGGTTTCGAATGGCTGACACTCGGCGGTGTTCTCGCGGGTCTGTTTTGGTCCCTCATCTACGGTTTTTGGGCGGCGGCCCTCCTCGTCCCCCTGCACCGCCTCACAAGGCGTTGGTTCGGAGTTGCAAATGACTGATCACAAGACCTGCTGCGACTCTGCCAGCGGCGCGCTGCCGACCGAAGGCGTAGCGATTGATCCGGTTTGCGGCATGAGCGTTACGATTGCCGGAGCCAAGCACAGCGCCGAGCACGATGGTGCGCGCCACTACTTCTGCTCCGCGCACTGCCAGCAGAAATTCGTGACCGATCCCGAAATGTATCTGAGCGGGGCGCATCTGCAGGCGGTCGAGGACCTGCCCGAGGGCACGATATACACCTGCCCGATGCACCCGGAAATCCGGCAGCAAGGACCAGGCTCGTGCCCGATCTGCGGCATGGCGCTCGAACCGGAAACCTTCAGCCTCGATGACGGCCCCGATCCGGAGCTCATCGACATGAGCCGGCGCTTCTGGATAAGTCTGGTCTTCACTATCCCGTTGTTCATCTACGCGATGGGCGATCTGATCCCGGGACAGCCGTT
The DNA here is from genome assembly GCA_029936705.1 of Croceicoccus sp. Classification (GTDB taxonomy): domain Bacteria; phylum Pseudomonadota; class Alphaproteobacteria; order Sphingomonadales; family Sphingomonadaceae; genus Croceicoccus. The sequence continues at coordinate 3,859 of JAPYSD010000125.1, forward strand.
TTCACAGCTTGTCGAACCGGCCTTGGCGCAATGGATACAGCTGGCGCTGGCCACACCTGTCGTGCTCTGGGGCGCGTGGCCATTCTTTACGCGCGGTCTGCAATCGGTCCGGACGATGAACCTCAACATGTTCACGCTGATCGGGCTCGGCGTCGCCATCGCCTATGCGTTCAGCGTCGTGGGAACGATTGCGCCGCACATCTTCCCGCCCGGCTTTCACGATGCCGATGGGCGGGTGGCGGTCTATTTCGAAGCGGCGGCGGTCATCGCCACGCTTGTCCTGCTCGGGCAGGTGCTCGAACTCAAGGCGCGCGGCGCAACATCGAGCGCTCTGCGCGCGCTGCTCGAACTCGCTCCGCCGACCGCGCTAAAACTCATGCCCGACGGTTCGGAGCGCGAGGTCGCTCTCGATCAGGTGACGACGGGCGACCGCCTGCGCGTCCGCCCCGGCGACAAGATCGCCGTCGACGGCCGTATTCTTGAAGGCTCGAGCAGCGTCGATGAATCGATGATCAGCGGCGAGCCGCTACCGGTGAAGAAGTCGATCGGCGACGAGGTGACGGGGGGTACGGTCAACCAGACCGGCGGCTTTGTCATGACTGCGGAACGCGTGGGCAAGGACACGATGCTGTCCAAGATCGTCCAGATGGTTGCCGAGGCGCAGCGCAGCCGCGCGCCGATCCAGCGTCTGGCCGATCTTGTCGCGGGCTGGTTCGTGCCCGTGGTAATCGGCATCGCCATACTCACATTCGTTGCCTGGGCGGTCTGGGGACCAGAACCGGCGTTCGCGTATGGCCTGGTCAATGCCGTAGCCGTACTCATCATTGCCTGCCCCTGCGCCCTGGGCCTCGCAACGCCGATGTCGATCATGACGGGGACCGGTAAAGGTGCGCAAAACGGTATCCTGGTGAAGAACGCCGAGGCGCTCGAGACCTTCGAGAAGGTCGACACCATCGTCGTCGACAAGACCGGGACACTGACCGAAGGCCGACCGGAGCTGGTCATGGTCGAACCTGCACAGGGCATCGATGAATCGGAGATGCTGCGCCTGGTGGGCGCCGCCGAGATCGGCAGTGAACACCCGCTCGCCGAGGCGATCGTCAAGGGCGCTCGCACTCGCGGCCACAAGTTCGAGGTGGCGAGCGATTTTTCCTCCGTGACGGGCGAAGGTATCGAGGCAAGCGTCGGCAAGCGACGCGTCGCGATCGGCAACGCAAAGATGATGCGCCGGGTCGGTGCCTATGACCCGATCATGGCCGACGCCGCCGAAACCGCCCGAGCGAAAGGGCGGACGGTGATGTTCGTTGCAATCGACGGTAAGCCGGCCGGGCTGATCGGCGTCGCCGATCCGATCAAGCCGACCAGCGCGCGCGCCATCGGCCGTCTCCACGCAGCAGGTATTCGGGTGGTCATGCTGACCGGCGACAGCGAGGCAACCGCGCGCGCCGTGGCGAACGAAGTGGGGATCGACGAGGTCCATGCCGATGTCTCGCCTGCGGACAAGAACCGCATCGTCGGTGAATTGAAGGCGGCAGGCAAGACTGTCGCAATGGCGGGCGACGGGATCAACGATGCGCCTGCGCTCGCCGCGGCCGATGTTGGGGTGGCGATGGGAACCGGCACCGATGTCGCGATTGAAAGCGCCGGCATGACCCTTGTGCGCGGAGATCTCGAAGGCCTGGCCCAGGCGCACCGGCTTTCGAGTGCAACCATGCGCAATATCCGGCAGAATCTGTTCTTCGCCTTCGCCTACAACTCGCTCGGCGTGCCGATTGCCGCTGGCGTGCTGTTCCCCTGGTTTGGCATATTGCTGAGCCCGATGATCGCGGCAGCCGCGATGAGCCTCTCTTCGGTGTCGGTTATCGGCAATGCGCTGAGACTACGGACGCTCGATCTCAGAAGCGAGCCATGACGGTGTGAATATGCTCTGGCGCCCTGTCCGTCGGCTGATCCGCTGGAGGCTGAGCAGGTCGGCGCGCAAGGTGCTCGAAACGAGAACTCTCGAGCGGTTAGATGGCGTGTGGCTGCGCTGGTTGCCGGATGAGATTGATCTGTTCCTCGCGAACCTGGAGCCACAGGCGAAGGAACTGCGCCCCTTGTCCGATCTTGGTCAACTTCCGAGCGCAGGCAATCGCCTCATGGTGGAGCTAGCCATCTATACCGCCGCGGCCTATCGGGCCTTGCTCGAAGCAGGGCTTTCCAGAGAATCGTCGCGGAGCGCGGTCGCCGACATCGGGTGGAACGTCTATGCGCTTCTTCTCCGGCTGAATTCGCTCCCTCTCCGTCTGGTCACGCGGGATCCTGGCAAGCGGCTACGCGGCACGATCGGACTGCTGCTGCGCTTTTCATTCAGCGCACCGGGTTACGCGGTCGAGGCGCGCCGGGGAGGCGACGACCGTATCACCCACTAGACCCACTGTCCCTCGCAGACCCTTATACGGACAGTTGTTGCGGAAACAGGCGACTGCGGCGATCTAGAAGCTTTTTACGAGAGCTGGTGCCGGTACGACTGGCCCGGTGCCGACATGATCGCGAATGACGGGGGCCGAGGCCATTATGAGCGGGGACAGACGCTCTCCCGCGGCGACCCGGTCTGCGATATGTGCTGGAAGGCGCAAGCCAGGTCGAACGGAACGTAAGGGGGAGCAGGCGAATGCCGCCCACGCTGGCAGCTCTCGAAAAATTCACGCCGGGTTGTTGACCGTCTTCACGGTCGATGCGCGGTAAATCCGCTCAATGGCTTCGGTGAGCACCCGATCGAAATCCTCGTCATCCATCCCGGCGCGCAGATCCTGCAGGAGCGCACGGCTGAAACTTGCCACAAGCGCATGATTTTTCGCCAGCTCATCACAAGCCTCTTCCTGCGAATACCCGCCTGAAAGCGCCAACACCCGCGCACAGCTGGGATGTCCCACAAGCGCCGCAAACAGGTCTGGCGCCGCTGGCATGGAAAGCTTGAGCATCACCCGGCGACCAATTGGCTGTTTATCGAGTGCCTTCGTCAGTGCGCCAAGGAGTATCGCGTCGCATTCGGCGCGCGACTTGCTTTTCAGGTTCACCTCCGGCTCGACGATTGGCATCAGGCCCTTGTCCAGAATGCGATTTGCGATGTCGAATTGTTGATTGACAACTGCGCCAATGGCTTTGGTGGACGCCTCGTTGATCAGCGAGCGCATTTTCGTACCGAAAACGCCCTTGGCCTTTGCGCGGTCAAGCAAGGTCTCGAGACCCCGGATCGGCTTCATGAGCCGAACACCGTCATTCTCGTCTTCCAGACCCTGATCGATCTTGACGAAGGGCACGATGCCACGCTGCCGGAGCAAGTCCGGCACGGGCGTGCCGTCCACCTCGCCATCCATCGTTTTCTCGAACAGGATCGCACCCAGGATCTTGCGGCCATCGAACGACGGAGCGGTAATGAGCCGGCTCCGCATCTGATGGATGAGGGCGAACATCTCTTCTTCACCGGAATAATCGTGAGCGCTGATGCCATAGTTTGTCAGCGCAGTTGGCGTCGAACCGCCGGACTGGTCGAGCGCAGCAACGAAGCCGGCACCGCCAATGATTTGCGCCATCAATACCGGGTCGTGCATGCACTGCCTCCGTTCATCCGGGCGTGGGCTGCTTTTTTGCGTGCCACTTCCGTCCGGCAGCAGCTGTCGCGCCTTGCACTCCGTTTGAATACGCCGTGCTCGCGACCGCCAAGACCTTCGGCCGGAGGAACCGGAAAAGGTGCATTACCGCGCCCGTTGGAGCTGCCAGCGGGTATGGTCATCGGCGCTCACCCATGAAGCGGAGCAGAAACAGGAACAGGTTGATGAAATCTAGATACAGCGTCAGTGCACCCATTATGATCGCCTTGCCGCGGAAATCGCTGCCCTTAACCTCAGAATAGATGTTCCTGATCTTCTGGGTGTCATAGGCCGTGAGCCCGGCAAACAGCAGAACTCCAATGCCGCTCACGATCATGTCCATCACCGAGGATTTCAGAAACATGTTGACGAGCATGGCGATGATCAGCCCGAACACGCCCATGATCAGGAACGATCCCCACGCGGACAAATCGCGCTTGGTCGTATAGCCCCACAAGCTCAACGCGGCAAAGGCCGATGCCGCCACGAAGAAGGTGCGGGCGATGCTGACCCCAGTGTAAGCAAGGAAAATGGTAGCGAGCGACACGCCCATGAGTGCCGCGTAGCTCCAGAACATCGCCTTGACCGCCGTCTCGGAAAACCGATTGATGCCAAAGCTCAGGGCAAGCACCAGCGCCAGAGGCGCAAATACAGCGACCCATCCCAATCCTGTCGGCGCTCCGGTTGCAGCAAAGAACAGTGCGCGTACACTGTCCGTGCTGGCCACGAATAGCGCGACCAAGCCGGTGAGCAGCAATCCGCTGGCCATATAATTGTAGACGCCGAGCATATAGGATCGCAGCCCCGAATCGTAGATTTGCGCGGGCGCCCCCGCGCGGGACCGTAAGGGGTGCTGATCTAGAG
>JAPYSD010000684.1:0-662 GCA_029936705.1 Croceicoccus sp.
ACCCTGACCCTCGAGAAACAGACCGAGAGCGGCCACCCCGTGCGCGGCAATCGCAGCATTAGCAGCGAGCTGATCTGTTCGGGGCTGCCCGGTTCCGCCCCGGCGATAGAATGTAATCGCGACGGCAAGGATGACGTCTACACCACCTTCAACAACCGTGAAGGGGACGTCAGCTACAGTGCGCCTGCCGCAACGCTGGAAATGCAATGGCAGCCGGGCGGGCTGACGCTGAATTCGATCACCAGCTATCGTTCCAGCAAGGAACGCCAATTCGAAGACATCGATGCCTCGTCAATCGACTTTTACAACTACGAACGTCATCAGAAGTATCATCAGTTCAGCCAGGAACTGCGCGCATCGGGCCTGATCGGCGAAACCATAGACTATGTCGCGGGGCTTTATTATTTCGACAGCCATTACACGAACGAACAGGCGACCCAGCTCGGCCCACTGCTGACAGGGGCCGATGCGTTCATCTTCGCGGCGCCGCAGGAAGCGGCCGGCGATGCGACATCCTATGCCGCCTATCTCGACGCGAGTTGGCAGTTTGCCGATAAATGGCGCCTGTCGCTGGGGGGGCGGTATACTCGCGACAAGAAGGCGCTCTACAGCGCGCTGATCGCGGACGAAAGCGCTGGCGGCTATGCCACGAATGCCAGCAA
>JAPYSD010000684.1:672-1612 GCA_029936705.1 Croceicoccus sp.
GCGTCAGCCTCGACTATCGCCCGAACAATGACCTGATGATCTATGCATCGATGTCGAAGGGCTTCCGTTCGGGTGGATACAACGGCCGCGCCGCAACGCCGTTCTCGGCGACGTTGGCGTTCAAGCCGGAAGACGTGACCGCCTATGAACTGGGCTTCAAGAGCGAGCTTCTGGACAACCGCGTGACGTTCAACGTGGCCGCGTTCTACACCGACTACAAGGACATGCAGCAGTCCACCACGATTCCAGTTCCCAATCCGCCGTTCAACGAGACGATCGTGGGCAATGCTGCAGGAGCCAAGATCAAGGGAGTCGAGGCGGACCTGACGGCCAAGCCCGCCGAGGGCCTGATCCTGCGGGGATCGCTTGGCTACACGGACAGCAAGTTCAGCGACTTTCTGACCAGTCAACTCGTCAATGGTGAGCTGCGCGTCGTCGACGCATCAGACGTGAACCTGCTCTACGCGCCGAAGCTGACGCTAGGCGCGAGCGGTGAATACAACACGCCGGTTGGGCCGGGCGAATTGCGCTTCAATGGCAGTTACCGCCATCTCTCTCCCTACGATCAGTCGATCGTGCCGCTGCTTCCCTCGCCCATTCCCGCAACCGGGCCGCTGGTTTCACCAGGTAGCGATCCGCGGGTCCGATCCGATGCGCAGGATATCGTGGATCTCAGCCTGTCGTATCTCCTGCCCGCCGGACCGGGAGAGGCGCGAATTACAGGCTTCGTGCGGAATCTTCTCGATGATCGCGGCACCGCGAACTCCTTTCCCGTCGCCGGTTTGTGGACCTTCGTGGCGGCGCGCGAGCCGCGCGTCTTCGGGGTGCAACTCGGCTATGAGTTCTGAGGCCGTGCAGTACCGACATGATGAAGTCGTGGCGAAAGCTCTCCTGCTTCTTGTCGTGGCAAGCGGCCGCGACACGGCACGCGAGGATCTGC
>JAPYSD010000126.1 GCA_029936705.1 Croceicoccus sp.
GGGCGAGCCGATGCGCGGCAAGCCGGTGAGCGAGCTGTCGGTCGGCCAGATGCTGGACGGGCTGTTCGCGATCACGCGCGATTTCGACATGAAGACGCAGCCGCACCTGCTGCTGCTGCAAAAGACCATGGTGATGGTCGAGGGGATCGCGACGCAGCTGTATCCCGGCATCAACCTGTGGGACGTGGCCGCGCCGTTCGTGCGCGAATGGATCCGCGACGAGCTGGGGCCCGAGGCGGCGATTGCCGAGCGTATCCGCACCGATACCCAGACCCTGCTGCGCATACCCGCGCTGATCCGCCGGCTGGAAGAGCAATATCCGCCCCGCGGCGGCGCCCCCGAACCGCCGCCGCTGGCCGATGTCGAGCTGATCTGGGAACGCCGCGCCCGCCGCAAGGCGCAGCGCGAGGGGTCGGTGCTGCCCTATCTGCTGAGCGCGGTGATCGGCGGCGGCGCGGTCTATGGCGCGCTGATGCTAGGCTGGATCGGATAGGAGTGCCCGCATGAACCCGCGCAGGATCCTGCTGATCGTCGGCGGCGGTATCGCGGCCTATAAAGCGTGCGAGCTGGTGCGGCTGATCCGCAAGGGCGGCGGCGAGGTCACTTGCGTCGTGACCGAGGGCGGGCAGCATTTCGTCACCCCGATGACGCTGGCCGCGCTGTCGGAAAAGCCGGTCCATACCACGCTATGGGACCTGAAGAACGAGGCCGAAATGGGCCATATCCAGTTGAGCCGCGAGGCGGATCTGGTCGTGGTCTGCCCGGCGACCGCGGACCTGATGGCGAAGATGGCGGCCGGGATCGCCGACGATCTGGCGACGACGCTGCTGCTTGCCACCAACAAGCCGGTGATGGCCGTGCCCGCGATGAACGTGCGCATGTGGGAGCATCCCGCCACCCGCCGCAATGTCGCGCGGCTGCGCGATGACGGGGTGACCGTGCTCGAGCCTGACGAGGGGCCGATGGCATGCGGCGAATATGGCGCGGGCCGCCTGCCCGAGCCGGAAGCGATCTGGCAGGCGATCACGCGTTTTGGTTCAGCCGGTGGGCTGGCGGCGAACCCGCTGGCGGGGCAGCCCGATTTCGCGGGCGAGAACCACCGCCCCCTGCATGGCCGCCACGTGCTGGTCACGGCAGGCCCCACGCACGAGCCGATCGACCCGGTGCGCTATATCGCCAATCGGTCCAGCGGAAAGCAGGGCTTTGCCATCGCGGCGGCGGCAGCGGCAGCGGGCGCGCAGGTGACGCTGATCGCGGGGCCGGTGCACCTTGAAACGCCGCCGGGCGTCGACCGGTTCGACGTCGAATCGGCGGTCGAGATGCTGGACGCGGTCGAGTCGGCACTGCCCACCGATATTGCGATCATGGTGGCGGCGGTGGCCGACTGGCGCGCCGCGGAATGCGCCGGGCAGAAGATCAAGAAGGACGGATCGGGCGAGGTGCCGCCCTTGTCGCTGGCGCTCAATCCCGACATCCTCGCCAGCGTGGCGGCATCGCCCGCGCGGCCCCGGCTGCTGATCGGCTTTGCGGCGGAAACCGACGATGTCGTCAGCCACGCCCAGGCCAAGCGCCTGCGCAAGGGCGCGGACTGGATCGTGGCCAATGACGTATCGGGCCCGCCCGGAAACAGCGTGATGGGCGGCGACGACAATGCCGTCCACCTCGTCACCCCGGACGGGGTGGAGGACTGGCCCGCCATGCCCAAGGACAGGGTCGCGGCCGCCTTGGTCGAGCGTATTGCCGCGCATTGCATGAAGGACGACGCATGACGAAGCCGCACGATCCCGTACCCGTTCCCGTCATGCGGCTGGAGGGGAACGATGATCTGCCGCTGCCCCGCTATGCCAGCGAGGGTGCGGCGGGGATGGACGTGGTTTCGGCCGAGGAATGGGTGATCGCGCCCGGCGATCGCGCGGCGGTGGCGACGGGCATCGCGGTCGCGATTCCCGAGGGGTTCGAGATCCAGATCCGCCCGCGGTCCGGCCTGGCGCTGAAGCACGGGATCACCGTGCCCAACACCCCGGGGACGATCGATTCGGATTATCGCGGCGAGCTGAAGGTGATTCTGATCAACCACGGGCAGGAGCCGTACAAGGTGCAGCGCGGCGACAGGATCGCGCAGGCGGTGCTGAGCCCCGTGGTGCGGGCAAGCTGGCTGAAGGTCGATCATCTGGACGAGACGAAGCGCGGAGCGGGCGGGTTCGGCTCGACCGGGTTCGGATCGGCGGAGGTAAGCCCGATCAAGGGCGGGGAAGAGTAGAGACGGGAAATCGCCGAAGAAGGCCCGGCCGCCCCTTGAGAATTCATGTTGGCTGCGCCCTGTTCCTGGCGCTGGGACCAAACGGCCGGGCAGGTCAAGGGGACGGCTGTGGCCTCACGATGGAGTCCGCCCCGGGGAAACGCGCCGCGAGGATGCACGATAGCCTCCTCGCGATTCGCTTCAAGGAAAGGGCCCCGCGTGGCAGCTGGGCCGTGTCTGGATCAGTTCAGGCGCTTGACGGTCTTGTCGCCGTCGTCGGGCGCGATCGAGATGCGCAGCGTCTCACCCGAATTGCCGGGGAAGTCGGTGAACATCGCGTCGACCAGGTTCGGCACCAGGTGCTGCAGACGGTTCGACGTCGACACTGCCTCGGCCTTGCCTTCGAACAGGCGTTCGCCGGTCACGCGGTTGTCGATCTTCATGTCGATGCCGCTGGTATAGACGGTATAGCTGCGCACTTCGGGGCCGCCGAAATAGGGGTCGTACCAGCCATAGCCCCAGCCGCCGCCGCGAAAGAAGCTGCGGCGCGGATAGAAGCCCGGGCCGTACCAGGGGCCCCACGGATCGGCGAAGCCGGTGCCGACCGTCCGCACCCTTTCGCGCCCGTTGTCGACGCCATAGTCGAAGCTGACGAGCAGGTCCGCCGAGTCGGCAGGCGCGGGCGCATAGCCAAGCTGCGCCATCTCCTGCTCGACATAGTCGGCATAGAGGTCGAACTCGAGCCCGCCCTGCATGGCCGGATCCTCGGCCACGACGGCGAAGGTCTTACCCTGCGGCGCAGGCAGCTGCGTCTGGAAGCGCGAAACGTCAGCCTTGAACGGAGTCGCGCAGCCAGCCACGCCCGCGACCAGCAGGGGGGCTGCAAGTATCTTGGCCCAGAAGCCAAAGGAACGGGATTGCCGTGCGGAAGTCATCGATCTGCTCTCCAGAAAAGCGTGTCGGCGCAGTATCGGTCGCGATTAGTCGCGAAACAGAACGCCGCAAATTCTGCACATTCTGTAGCGATTCGCCGCTGAACGAAACTTGAACATTACCGGACCAACGCGCGGCTAGCCGCCGGGTTTCATGGACTTAGCGAAGTAACCCCAAGGCGTCATACGCGCCCGCCAGCGTCGGCGCCGCGACTTCGCGTGCGCGGGCGCCGCCGCGCGCCAGTATCGCGTCGATCTGTTCCTCGTCGTCCTTCAGCGCGTTGAAGCGTTCGGTGACGGGCCGCAGGTGCTCGACCAGCACTTCGCCCAGCGCCGGCTTGAACTTGCCGAAGCCTTCGCCGCCGAAATCGGACAGGACGGCGGCCACCGTGCTGTCGGTCAGCGACGCGTAGATCGCGACGAGGTTCTGCGCCTCGGGCCGGCCCTCCAGCCCGGCTGCCTCGGACGGCAGGGGCTCGGGGTCGGTCTTGGCCTTCTTCACCTTCTTCATCACCGTGTCGGGATCGTCTGACAGGTTGACCCGGCTCATGTCCGAAGGGTCGGACTTGCTCATCTTGGAGGTACCGTCGCGCAGGCTCATGATCCGGGCGGCGTCCGGCGGGATGATCGGTTCGGGCAGGGTGAAAAGCGGCGCATCCTCGCTGCAGAAGTCGTTATTGAATTTCTGCGCGATGTCGCGGGCCAGCTCCAGGTGCTGTTTCTGGTCCTCGCCCACGGGCACGTGGGTCGTCTGGTAGAGCAGGACGTCGGCGGCCTGGAGGACCGGATAGGTGAAGAGCGCGGCGCTGGCGCCTTCGCGGTTCTTGCCCGACTTGTCCTTGAACTGAGTCATGCGGTTCAGCCAGCCCATGCGCGCGGTGCCGTTCAGCAGCCATTGCAGCTCGGCATGCGCGGGGACCTGCGCCTGGTTGAATAGCACCGATTTCGCGCTGTCGATCCCGCACGCGGTCAGCGCGGCGGCCATGGTGCGGGTATTCGCCTTTAGCGCGGCCGGATCGTGCGGCATCGAGATCGCGTGCAGGTCGGCCAGGAAGAAGAAGCAGTCGTGCCCCGCCGCGGCAGCCTCGTCCTGCATACGCACCCAGTTGCGGATCGCGCCCAGGTAATTGCCGAGGTGAAGATTGCCGGTGGGCTGGATGCCCGAGACGATACGCATGAAAACTGCCTTTGCGCTTTATTCGGAAGGATCGACGGCCTTGGCCGGTCGCTTGCGCCGTAGCTGCGCGATCAGGTCCTTGTCGAGGGCGCCGATGACCCACGCGACCGCGAAGAAGGTGACGGCGCCCGCCCCGACCAGCCCGGCCAGCGACCAGACCCGCTCCAGCACCGTGCCGGAATAGCGCGTCGCCATCAGCGGGACCAGGTACCACAGCACCGCGCCCATGACGGCGGCGGCGACGATCTGGCGGGCGATGCGGCCGCCCAGCTTGGCGGTGAACCGGAACCAGCCGCGCATCTGCAGCACGGTATAGAGCGTGAGCACGTTGAGCGTCGAGGTGATCGCGGTCGCCGCTGCCAGCCCGACGATGCCGTAGCGCGGCACGACATAGAAATTGATCGCGATATTCACGATCAGCGCGCCTGCCGCGATCCACACCGGCGTGCGCGTGTCGGACCGGCTGAAGAAGGCGGGCTGGAACACCTTGACCAGCACATAGGACGGCAGGCCCGCGACCAGCGCCATCACGATCTCGCCCATGATCAGCCCGTCGGTTTCCGTCATGCGGCCGCCGACGAAGAAGGCGGTGGTAAAGGCCGGCGCGCATATCGCCAGCGCGACCGCGGCGGGCAGGGTCAGCAATGTCGCCATCTCAACCGCGTTCGACTGCAGGCGCTGCGCCTCGCGCGTGTCGCCGGTCTGGATGTGGCGCGCCAGCATCGGCAGGATCGCGGTGCCCAGCGCGATGCCGACGATGCCCAGCGGCATCTGGTTCAGCCGGTCGGCCAGCTTCAGCAGCGTCAGCGATCCCTGCGGCAGGCTGGTGGCGAAGAACGTGTCGACGAACTGGCTGATCTGGTAGATGCCCGCGCCGAAGGTGGCAGGCAGGATCAGCATGCCGAGCCGCTTCACCTCGGGCGTGAAGCGGGGGCGGGTGATCTTCAGCGTCACGCCGGCCCTGCGCACGGCCCAGAACATGTAGGCCAGCTGCACCACGCCCGCGACCGGGACCGACAGCGCCAGGGCCGTCGCGATATCCGCCTCGCTGCCGCCGGTGTGGCTGATGTAGTAACCAGCGCCCAGGCCGCTGATCAGCACGATGTTGAGCAGCACCGGGACGAACGCGCCGGGCGCAAAGCGCGAGCGGGCGTTGAGCAGGCCCGAAAGCATCGCGACCAGGCTGACCAGCGCCAGATAGGGAAAGGTCACGCGGCTGAGCATGACCGACAGTTCGAACTTGCCGGGCACTTCCTGGTATTCGCGCGCCAGCAGCCACACGATGCCCGGCATCGCCAGCATGGCCAGCGCCGAAAAGCCCAGCAGCACCCAGACAAACACCGACAGCGTGTCGTTCGCGAACCGGTTGGCCGCCGTCTCGCCTTCCTCCGAATGGAGGCGGTGCGAGTACATCGGCACGAAGGCAACCGAGAACGCCCCTTCCGCAAACAGGCGCCGGAACGTGTTGGGCAAGATGAACGCCAGCTGGAACGCGTCCGCCGCCGCGCCCGCGCCAAGCACGCGGGCGAGCAGCATGTCACGCGCGAAACCGAACACGCGGCTCAGCGCGGTGAGCCCTCCGATCGTCCCGACATTGCGGACGAGGCTCATCTATGGGGTCTTTTCAGCTCTGCGCCGGACGGGGTTCAGGCTTCGCCGGCGGGCGGCTGCCCGCCTTCGCGGCGGCGCTGTTCCATCTGCTGCTGGTAGAGGCCCGCGAAATCGATCGGGTCGAGCAGCAGCGGGGCATAGCCTGCATCGCGCACCGCGTCGCCGACCACGCGGCGCAGGAAGGGGAACAGGATGCGCGGTGCCTCGGCGAACAGGAACGCGTGGCTCTGCGCCTCGGGGACGTTGCGAATGCCGATCAGGCCGCAATAGGTCGCCTCGACGATATAGGCGGTGCCCTGCGACGCCTTGGCGATGCAGGTGACCTTGAGAGCGACCTCGTGCACCTCGCCGTCGATCTGGTTCGACTGGATGTTGAACTGCACGTCCAGCTGCGGCTGGTCGCTCCACTGGTAGCTTTGCGGCGCGTTCGGATTCTCGACCGAGAGATCCTTCACATATTGCGAGATCAGCCCGATGGTCGGCTGCGTGTCGCTGCCGTTGCCTTCACCGGGGTTACCATTGGCGCCATTGCCCAGATCGGTCAGGATATTGCCTTCGTCGGCCATGATGTCTTTCGTTCTCGCTGGAGTCGCGCGCGGTGCGCACGTGGATAGGCTGCGGCGCGTAGCATCGCCGCCCGCACCTAGCAACCGGCCTGCCGAGTTGTCCGGCAACGCGGATGCGCCAAAGCGGTACAAATGGCGGGTATCGCGCCAAAATGTGATGCTCATGCGACGTTCACCGCGTTTGTATATTTGTGTTTGCTTCCTATTTAAGGCAGGTTCGCCTTTCATGCCGGCGACAGGGTCGGCCAAATGCTAATTACGGATGGATCACTCGTGATCGTCGAAATCGTCATACTCGCCATGATCGCCGCCTTTCTGGGCCTGCGTCTCTATTCCGTCCTCGGCCGCCGTGCCGAGCATGAGGAGGAGATGCTGGGGCGCATGCCGCATACACCCGAAGCACAGGCACCGACCCCGCGCGCGCAGGCCGACGGCAATGGTGCGGACGACCGGCAGGTTCCGGGCCTTGAACGGGCGCTGGCCGGCATTCCGCTGGGCGCGCAGCGCGCCGTGCGCGAGATTGCCAGCGCCGACCGCCGCTTCACGCCCGTCGGCTTCATCGAGGGTGCGAAGAGCGCCTATGCCATGATCCTGGAAGCATTCTGGAGCGGTGACCGCGAAACCCTGAACGAGCTGTGCGACGACGACGTCTATGCCAGCTTCGTCGCTGCGCTCGACGCGCGCGAGGCTGCGGGCGAATCGGTCGAGAACCGCCTGATCCGGATCGAGGAAGCCGAGATCGTCGGCGCGGATTTCGATGCCCCGATGGCGCGCATCACCGTGCGCTTCGTCGCCGACATCGCTGCCCTGACCAAGGACCGCGAAGGCAACATGATCGCCGGTTCGCTCGATGATGCGATCCAGTCGCGCGACGTCTGGACCTTCAGCCGCAAGGTCAGCGCGATGCGGCCGGACTGGCTGCTCGACGAAACCGACGAAGGCTGATCCCCAACCGGAAGGAAGGCGCCGTGCTGCGCAAGTGGGCCGGGCTGGCCGGCGTCTGTCTGCTGGCGGCCTGCGCGGCATCCCCGCCCGAGGCTGTTCCCCCGCCCGCTGCCGACCGTGCCGCCGATGCGGCGCTGACGCCCGGACCCGCGGTCAGCACGCTGGCGCTGGAGCCGGGTGACGCCGCAGCGGCGCTCGCTTCATTCGTGGAAAGCTGTCCCAAGTTATTGGCGCGCAGCGATTCGAGCGGGCTTACCCGGGGTGAGGACTGGCGCGCGGCGTGCGATGCGGGTCGCGTGTGGCCGGCCGTGTCGGCGCGCGATTTCTTTGCAGGCTATTTCGAAACCGTGCGAGTCGCGGGCGGCGACGGTTTCCTGACCGGCTATTTCGAACCGCAGATCGCGGGCGTGCGCGAAAGGGCGCCCGGCTTCGACGTGCCCGTATATGGCATGCCGCAGGACCTGGTCCGCCAGCCCGGCTATACCGGTGAGGGGCGCGCTCCGCTGGGCCGCGTGGACGATGATGGCCGCTTCGTTTCCTATTTCGAGCGGGCCGAGATCGTCGGCGGCGCACTCGACGGACGCGCGCCGGTGATCGGCTGGGCGGCCGATCCGATCGACTTCTTCTTCCTGCAGATCCAGGGATCCGGCCAGTTGCGTGCGCCCGACGGCAGCGTGATGCGGATCGGTTATGCCGGGCAGAACGGCCGCGAATATGTCGCGATCGGCCGCATCCTGCGCGAACGCGGCGTCTTCGCGCCGGGCGAAGCGACCATGCAGGGCATCGTCGACTGGCTGCGCGCCCATCCGGGCGAGGCCGGGGAGGTGATGGACGCCAACCGGAGCTGGGTAT
>JAPYSD010000685.1 GCA_029936705.1 Croceicoccus sp.
GGCAAGATCACGCCCAAGGGCGAAAGCCCGATGACGCCGGAAGAAAAGCTGCTGCGCGCCATCTTCGGCGAAAAGGCCAGCGACGTGCGCGACACCTCGCTCCGCCTGCCGCCGGGCGTGTCGGGCACCATCGTCGACGTGCGCGTGTTCAACCGCCACGGCATCGAGGTGGACGACCGTACCCGCGCCATCCAGAACGAGGAAATCGAACGCCTCGCCAAGGACCGCGAGGACGAGCGTGCGATCCTCAACCGTGCGACCTACAACCGCCTGCGCGACATGCTGGTCGGCCAGACGGCTTCGGCAGCGCCCAAGGGCGTGAAGAAGGGCGTCGAGATCACCGACGAGATGCTGGACGAGATCGAGCGTTTCGAATGGTTCAAGTTCGCGGTCGCCGACGACAACCGGCAGCAGCAGCTCGAAGCGGTGAAGAGCCAGTACGACGAGAGCGTCAAGGCCATCAACGCCAAGTTCGAGGACCGCAAGGAAAAGCTGGAGCGCGGCGACGAGCTGGCTCCGGGCGTGCTCAAGATGGTCAAGGTCTTCGTCGCGGTGAAGCGCAAGCTGCAGCCGGGCGACAAGATGGCCGGCCGTCACGGCAACAAGGGTGTCATTTCGCGCATCCTGCCTGCCGAGGACATGCCCTTCCTGGAAGACGGCACCCCCGTCGACCTGGTGCTGAACCCGCTGGGCGTGCCGTCGCGCATGAACGTCGGACAGATCTTCGAGACGCACCTCGGCATGGCCGCCCGCGGCCTGGGCCAGCAGGTCACCGCGGCGCTGGAACAGTGGCGCGAGGACAATCCCGATCCGGAAGCGGCGGCACCGCCGACGGCCGTGGTCGAGAAGCTGAAGGACGTCTACGGCGAGAACTACCACGACGACATCGAGGGCCGCTCCACGGCCGAGATCGTCGAACTGGCAGGCTATCTCAAGAACGGCGTCCCGATGGGCACCCCGGTGTTCGACGGCGCGCGCGAGAGCGACGTGACCGCGATGCTGGAAAAGGCGGGTCTGCCCGGTTCGGGCCAGGTTACGCTGTTCGACGGACGTACCGGCGATGCGTTCGACCGCAAGGTGACCGTGGGCTACATCTACATGCTCAAGCTGCATCACCTTGTCGACGACAAGATCCACGCCCGTTCGATCGGCCCCTACTCGCTCGTCACCCAGCAGCCGCTGGGCGGCAAGGCGCAGTTCGGCGGCCAGCGCTTCGGCGAGATGGAGGTCTGGGCACTGCAGGCTTATGGCGCGGCCTACACCCTGCAGGAAATGCTGACGGTGAAGTCCGACGACGTGGTCGGCCGCACCAAGGTCTATGAAGCGATCGTCAAGGGCGACGACACCTTCGAGGCCGGCATTCCCGAGAGCTTCAACGTGCTTGTCAAGGAAATGCGCTCGCTGGGTCTCAACGTCGAGCTGTCCTCGCTCACCGACGAGAACGACGAGGACGGTCCGGCCCTGCCCGAGGCGGCGGAATAAGGGGAGCGGGCGGTGTTCCCCCGGACACCGCCCCTTCGTCCGCCACGCAAGGTTTTCCCCTCATAGGGATTTGAAAAATGAACGAACTGACGAAATTCGCTAATCCGGCTGCCAAGCCCGAGACCTTC
>JAPYSD010000127.1 GCA_029936705.1 Croceicoccus sp.
GCCTTGGTCACCCACAGCATGACCGCCGCGTCATAGCCGCCTGCCTTGCTGGGCCGGACATAGACGCTGCCCCGCTCGCGGCTGCCATCGGGCGTCAGCACGCCATAGGCAAAGGATTCGCGGTTATCGAAGCGGGCCTGCTCGGTCAGCATGTCCTGCATGGCATCTTCATCGGTCAGCCCCTCGTGCGGCCAGCCGGTGCTGCGCGTGAAGGTCTGCTGCAGATGCTCGATCGACGACATATAGGCGTCGTAATCCATTTGCACGAGGTCCGGCCCCAGCGGCACCAGGGTGAAGCCGTCGCCCTCTGCCACCAGGGGAACGTCGAAATCGGCGGGCACGAAGGCTTGTTCCTGCGCCCCGGTCGCCGCTTCCTGCGCGCTGGCCGTGCCGCCCGCCAGCGGCGCCAGGGCCAATGCGACTGCGCCCCATGCGATCCCGATCTTCATTCCGCTACCTCCCGCGTGACTGGCCGATGACGCCGCTTATGAACACGCGGACCCCCGCACTGCAATCGCAATCGCGTGCGGGGCAGACGCTCATTCCTGTCGAGGGGCGCTAGAACCAGAACCGCACGCCCGCCACGTAACTGGTTGCCGTGGTACGCTCGCCCGCGGAACGGGCGTAATCCGCGCTGCCGCCCAGCTTCCATTCCTGCGCGATGCCGACATAAGGGGCGAATTCGCGCGCCAGCTCGTACCGCAGGCGCAGGCCCGCCTCGACCGTGTCGAACCCCGCGCCGATGCCGAGTTCGGGAACGTCCTGCGCGGCAAGCGAGAGTTCGAGGCGAGGCTGCACGATCAGGCGCTGAGTGATGCGCTGGTCCAGCTCGACCTCGGCGGTGGCGGTCAAGTCACCCTTGTTCGACAAAAGCAGGTCGCCTTCGACTTCGAACCGGTAGGGCGCAAGGCCCTGGATACCGAGATCGAGATAGGTGCGCTGCGGCCCGGCCAGGTCCTGCCGCACCCCGGCCTGCAGATCGAACCAGGGCGTGATCGCGCGCCCGTAGAGCAGCGCCGCGTCCGCGCTCTCCACCCCTTCGCCGAACGTACCCTCCCCCTCGGATTCGATCCAGACGCGGTCGATGTCGCCGCCGTACCAGCCGATGCCGTCCCACAGGAAGCCGTCCCCGCCCTGCCGCGCGCGATATTCGAACCGGTCGAGAACGAGGCCGGTGGTCGTCATGCCGCCATTCTCCCGCGCGAGTGCCACACGGCTGGCGCGCATGGCTTCCGCGCCCCAGATGGCGTCCGCGGCAGTCGGCGGGCCGGACCCGGCAGACGCGGGCGGCGGCGCGATCGGAATTGACGCGGATTCTATCTGGGGCGCGGCATGGTCCATTGGCCCGTGGCCCATCTGGCGATGATCCACCTCGCCCTCATCCATGGCCGAGTGGTCCATGGACGAGTGATCCATCCCCCCATGATCCATTCCCCCGTGATCCATCGCCCCGTGATCCATGGGCGTCCGGTCCGGTTGCGGCGGATCGGCGGGGGCGCAGCTGTCCTCGGGCACGGCATGGCCCATTGCGCGGTGACGGGCCGCCTCGGCTTCGCATTCGTCCTGCGGCGCCGGTTCGCCGTGCCCCGCGTGGCCTGCACCCGATTGCGCGAAGGCCGGTGCGGCGGTCCCCGCCATCAGTACGGCGGCCAGGGCCAGGGCGCGGCTCATCCTACCGCTCCCGCCGCATCACCGGGCCGCGCAACGCTGACGACCTGAAACATGCCCGAATGCATGTGATAGAGCAGGTGGCAATGGAACGCCCAGTCGCCCGGCTCGTCCGCCGTCAGGTCGAATTGCGCGAAGCCGCCCGGCTGAACGATCACGGTGTGCTTCTGCGGCTGGAAGCCTTCGGGTGCGCCGTTCACCAGTTCGAAGAAATGGCCGTGCAGATGGATCGGGTGGGCCATCATGGTATCGTTGACCAGCCTGACCCGAACCCGCTCGTCATAGGCGAAGCGGATCGGATGATCGGTGACGGATGCATATTTCCTGCCGTCGAACGACCACATGTAGCGTTCCATGTTCCCGGTCAGATGGATCTCCAGCATGCGCGACGGCGTGCGCGGGTCGTCGTTCTGCGCCAGCGCGACGAGATCCTTGTAGGTCAGCACCCTGTGCGGCATCTTGTCGAGCCCGATGCCGGGATCGCCCATCCGGTCGACCGGGTTCATCGCCACCATGTCGATTCCGGGGCCGACCTTGACGCTGGGCGGCAGCCGGGACGTGTCGCGCATGTCCATCCCGGCCATATCCATCCCGCCCATTTGTTCGGGCGCGGTGGTCCCGGCGGTCATGGCATGGCCCATCCCGGAATGGCCTTCTTGCGAATGGTCCATCCCCTCCATGCCGCCATGGTTCATCCCCATGTCCGCCATCGTCAGCAGCGGCGGATCGCGCAGCGCGGGCACCGGGGCACGTGCGCCCTGGCGGCTGGCCAGCGTTGCCACCGCCATGCCCGAACGGTCCATCGCCTCGGCGACGATGGTCATCGCCTCGCCCACCGGCTCGATCACGAAGTCATAGGTTTCCGCCGTGCCGATCTGGAATTCCTCGACCGGCACCGGGCGCACGTTCTGGCCGTCGGCGGCCACGACATGCATCGCCGCGCCCGGAATGCGCACGTTGAAAAAGCTCATCGCGCTGCCGTTGATCACGCGGATGCGCACCCTCTCGCCGGGGGTGAAGCGAAATTCCAGCCCTTCCTCCGGCCCGTGCCCGTTGGCGAGATAGGTATAGGTCGAGCCGGTCACGTCGAGGATGTCGGTCGCCATCATCCGCATCCGCCCCCACATCCGCCGCTGCTCGCCATCCAGCGGATAATCGTCGGTAAAGCTGGTCTGCTGGTAGTTGAAGTACCCCTCGCCCTTCTTCAGCCTGTCCATGATCGCGTGCGGATGCATCGGCGTGAACTCGCTCAGCAGCAGCACGTAGTCGCGGTCCGCCCGGACGGGGTCGGGCCCGGCGGGATCGACCACGATCGGCCCGTAATGCCCCGCCTGCTCCTGCAGGTTGGAGTGCGAATGCCACCAATAGGTCCCCGCCTGGCGGACGGGAAACTCGGCGGTAAAGGTCCCGCCTGCCGGAATGCCGGGAAAGCTGACGCCCGGCACCCCGTCGAGATGGAACGGCACGAGCAACCCGTGCCAGTGGATCGAGGTATCCTCGGCCAGCGTGTTGTGGATGTTGAGGCGGACCGTGGTCCCTTCCTTAAGGCGCAGCAAGGGGCCGGGAACGCTGCCATTGACCGCGACGGCATGACCGCGCCGCCCCTGCACCGTGCGCATGCCTTGGCCCACGGTCAGATCGATGCTGGCACCCGACACCTCGTCGAAGCCGGGGCGGATCATGCCCCATGCCGAAGCGAGGCCCCGCGCGCCCACGCGGGCGTGGCGGCCAGACCCGATCCAAGCAGACCCGCGCCCAGCAGGCCGGACCCCAGCATGCGGCGGCGTGAAAACGTCAGCTCAGGCATCGGGCTTGCAACTCCTTCGCGAGGGCACATATATACCCCCCCAGAGTATTACAAGATGCCCCGCCAGGGTATCGTCCAGCAGCGAGGCCGAGAATGGCGACACAATCCGATGGCACCAAGATCGTGAACCGCCTGCGCCGGATCGAAGGCCAGGTGCGCGGCGTCGCCCAGATGGTCGAGGACGATCGCTATTGCATCGACATCCTCACCCAGGTTCAGGCGGTGAAGGCGGCACTGAACCGGGCGGAGAGCGAAATCCTGAAGCGCCATGCCGGATGCTGCGTCGCCGACGCCATCAGGAGCGGGGACGAGGACGAGCAGCGCCGCAAGTTCAGCGAGCTGATCGACCTGTTCGAAAAGGCCAAGCGGTGACGCCTGTTCCGAATTCCACTGCCGCGTCCATGCCCCCGCCGCACCGGCCAAGCCATGAAGGGAACCCATCGTGAGCGACCGCACCAATGCCCCGAAAAAGGCCACCGTCTACCGGATGGTCATGCCCGAGCATGTCTGCCCCTACGGCCTCAAGACCGTCGATTTGTTGAAGCGCGAAGGCTTCGAGATAGACGATAACTACCTCGAAACGCGCGAGCAGACCGACGCGTTCAAGGAAAAGCACGGGGTGGGGACGACGCCGCAGACCTTCATCGATGGCAAGCGCATCGGCGGATATGACGATCTGCGCGAATATTTCGGCAAGTCGGTCCGGCAAGAGGACGAGACCAGCTACCAGCCGGTGATCGCGATCTTCGGGGTCGCCTTCCTGCTGGGCCTCGCTATCAGTTGGTACGTGTTCGGCACGATCTTCACCGTGCAGGCGATGGAATGGTTCGTCAGCCTGTCGATGGCGCTACTCGCGGTCCAGAAACTGCAGGACATCCGCAGCTTCTCGACCATGTTCCTGAACTACGACCTGCTGGCGCGGCGCTGGGTGCGATACGGCTTCATCTACCCATTTGGCGAGGCGCTGGCGGGCATACTGATGGCGGCGCACGCATTGCCGATCATCTCGGTCCCGGTGTCGCTGTTCATCGGCACCGTCGGCGCGGCAAGCGTGTTCAAGGCGGTCTATATCGACAAGCGCGAACTGAAATGCGCTTGTGTCGGCGGGGGCAGCAACGTGCCGCTCGGCTTCGTTTCGCTTACCGAGAACCTGTTCATGATCGGCATGGGCCTCTGGATGGGCGCCAAGGCGCTGGGATGGATCGTCCTGTAACCTAGGGGATGGAGGCAGCAATGGATCATTCTTCCGGGCAATCGGGCGGCGGCGGCTCCTATTGGCGCTTCATGGCGATGGTCGCGACCTCGACCGCGATCATGTTCGGCCTGATGTATCTCAACACGTTCGAGCTTGATCACGTGTTCTGGAGCGAGACGCGCTTCTGGATGACATTCGTGATGGGCGGGACGATGATGATCGTCATGCTGCTCTTCATGTGGGGCATGTACCGCGACCATACGAAGAACGCGGTCATCCTCGCGGTCGGCGCGCTGGTGTTCGCGCTGGCGCTCTGGCTGGTGCGCAGCCAGGCAACGGTCGACGACGAGGAATACATGGCCGCCATGATCCCGCATCACTCGATCGCGGTCATGACCAGCGCGCGCGCGAACATCAGCGATCCCCGCGTGCGCAAGCTTGCCGATTCCATCATCGCGGCGCAGGTAAAGGAAATCGCCGAGATGAAGCTGCTGCTGAAGGATATCGAGGAGAACGGCAGACTGGGCGACGGCACCCCGCTGCCCGCCCGCGCGACCAGTCTGACCGATCAGCTGAAGCAAGAAGCGGAAAACGCGGCCCGGCGCGGCGCAGCGGCCGATTGACTTTATCGCCCTGCCGCTAACCCGGACCTTCGCGCCCGGTTTCCAGTTCGCCCAGGTGGCGGCGCATCCATTCGGCTTCCGCGCTGGGATTGCGGCGGAAATGGCGTTTGAAATCGCGGCTGAAATGCGCCGCGCTGGCATAGCCGACGCGGGCCGCGATCGAGGCGATCGGCGCGGTTCGCATCGCGATCATCCACCGCGCCTCGTGCAGGCGGACCGCCTTGAGATACTGGATCGGGGTGCTGCCGGTCAGCGCCTTGAACTCGGCGTGATAGGACGGCGCGCTCATCCCCGCTTCGCGCGCCAGCTCCGCAATCGTCAGGGGCTCGGCATAGCGGCGGCGGATCAGGTTCAGGCTGCCGACCAGCCGCGTCGTCGCCCCGTCGCCGCGCAGCGCCGCCATCAGCGCGCCGCCCTGCTGGCCCACCAGCACGCGGTAATGCAGCTCGCGAAGCAGGCCGGGTCCGAGGATCGCCAGCTCATCGGGCCGGGCAAGCGTGCGCAGCAGCCGGTCCAGCAGCTGCGCTATGGCAGGTTCGATCGGGCTGGACACAAGGCTGCGCGCGCGTTCCAACGGACGAGCCCCCGCGTGCCGGTCGAGCGTGCCGACGATTTCCGCGGCAAGCGGCAGATCGAAATCGAGATAGAGCGCGAGCAGCGGCTGCTCCGCGCTTGCCTGCGATGTCATGCGGAACGGCACCGGCACCGACACCGCCAGATAGCGATCGGTATCGTATCGCAGGACCTGCCCGTCGAGCACGCCCTGTTTCGACCCCTGCAGCACGAAGACCGCGCCGGGCCGGTACAACACCGGCACATCGTCGAGCATGGCTTCCGAACGCAGGATGCGCAGCCCCGGCAGCGGCGCTGGGTTATAGCCATGATGCGGCGCCAGCGGGGCGGCAAGTTGCGCAAGCGGAGTGAGGCCTGGGGCAGCTGTCATAGGATCGAGCAAGGATAGGCGAGGAATCGCGATTGAGAACGCGCCCCGGCGATAGCAATTGACAAGCGGCAAGCGCAACTATCCTTGGAGCAATGGCAATGACAGCCCTTACTTTCTTCATCACCGGGGCCAATTCGGGTTTCGGCTTCGCGATCGCCCGCGCGGTGCTGGCCGCCGGGCACCGCGTCATCGGCACGGTCCGCTCCGACGAGGCGCGCGCCTCTTTGCTTGGCCGCCTGCCCGATGCGCGCGCGGTGCTTTGCGACGTCACCGATTTCGAAGCGATCCCGGCAATCGCGGCACAGGCCGAACGGGATCACGGCGCTGTCGATGTGCTGATCAACAATGCAGGGTACGGACATGAAGGCGTGCTGGAGGAATCCCCGCTGGAGGAAATGCGCCGCCAGTTCGACGTCAACGTCTTTGGCGCGGTCGCGGTGGCGAAAGCGTTCCTGCCCCGGTTTCGCGAGCGTCGCCGCGGGTTCATCGTGAACGTCACCTCGATGGGCGGGCTGATCACGATGCCCGGCATCGCCTATTACTGCGGAAGCAAGTTCGCGCTGCAAGGCATTTCCCAGGTCATGCGTGCGGAAATGGCACCGTTCGGCGTCCACGTCACTGCGCTGTGCCCGGGATCGTTCCGAACCGACTGGGCGGGCAGGTCGATGGTCCGCACCGACCGCGCGGTGACCGATTACGACGCGCTGTTCGAACCGATCCGCGACGCGCGCCGCCAAAAGGACGGCAACCAGCCCGGCGATCCCGACAGGTTGGCGCAAGCGGTCCTGACCCTGATCGCGTCGGACGATCCCCCGCCGCAATTGCTGCTGGGCAGCGATGCGCTGACCCTGGTCCGCCAGCGCTTGTCGGCGATGGAGGCGGAGATTGCCGAGTGGGAAGCGCTGACCCGTTCGACGGATGGCTGACCCTTGCCGCTGGCGGGCCGACCCGCCTAGAGCAGCGTGCCTTGCGCAGGCTTCTTGCCCGATGCCGGAGCCCGGCCTTCGCGCTGTTCGATTTCCTTGCGCGCCGAAAAGCGGACGTCTTCGTTGCGATCCGATGTGTAGCGGCTCAAGGCCTCGTCATCCAGCTCGCGCCAATAGCGGCCCCGGTCGGCTCCATAGGGCACCCGCGGCAAAAGGCCCGGCTGCGCGCTCCAGGCCAGCAATTGTTCAAGCCCGGCCTCGTTCAACTGGTCGCGCAAGTGGTGCGCCGTCACATAAGCATCGGGAAAGGCGCGGTGGACCGGCAGGCCCCTCTCCCGGTCCAGGCCTTCGGGCATGCGCCAGTAGCGCAGCACCTGGTTGGAAAAGCTGGGACTGTCCGGCCACAGCCTGAGCGCGCATTTCCACGTGCAGATCCACTGCGCGCCGCCCGACAGCTTCGGCGTGCAGAAGCGCTGCTCGAACGATGCGCGATGCGCGGCCAGAGCGGCCGCGCCTCCCTCGGGCCGCAGGATGGATGGCGCGACGTCCGGCCAGAACGGCGCGCCCGCGACGTCCTCGTCCATGATGTGGTGCACCGCCATCGTCACTGGCGGGATCGATCGTCCCGGATTGACGAAGCGCGCTCCATGTTCGCCGTCCAGCGACCACTTGCCGTCATCGCGGCGAACGACGTCCTGCCAGCCCACCTCGCACACGGCATGCGCCGGCGGGCTGGAACCGGTGGTTTCCAGATCGATCACGCGCACCCGGTTCAAAGCATTCATGCCCTGAAAATAGGCACTTTCGCCGCGATTTGCACCTGTCCCATCGCCTGTCACGCCCGACGATCGAGCGACGGGATCGCCCGAATGAAATTGAGCAGTTCCGTCCTCCGCCGGTCTTCATCGGCAAATTCCTCGTCTACGCCCAGCATCCATTGCAGGGCCCTGCTTGCCGGTTCGCGGTGCAGCAGGTCGAGGCGGCATGCCATGTCGCCGACATCGTCCTGCCCCCGCGCCAGCCCTGCGCCGATCAGCGCATCGGCCTCCCGGCGCAGCGCGGCCGCGATCTCGCCGATTGCAAGCTCGGGATGATACTGCACGCCCCAGAAGATGCCGCGGTCGTGGCATATCTCCACCGCCTGGATCGGCGTGACCC
>JAPYSD010000128.1 GCA_029936705.1 Croceicoccus sp.
GCGTCGAACTGCGCGATGTCAGCTTCACCTATCCGGGGGCGAACACGGCGTCGCTGGCGGACATCAACCTGACCATCCGCCCCGGTGAGCGGATCGCCATCATCGGGCGAGTCGCGGCGGGCAAGTCCACGCTGGGGCGCATCATCTCCGGCCTGTACGAGCCGAGCGCAGGAGCGATGCTGGTCGACGGGATCGACAGCCACCAGTACCGCCCGCACGATCTGCGCCGCGAATTCCGTTTCGTCGCGCAGGATTCGAATCTGTTCTCGGGCACGATCAAGGACAATCTCTCGCTCGCGTCGGCGCGGGCGAGCGAGGAACAACTGATCGCCGCGCTGCGCAAGGTCGGCGCGGACCGCTACCTCTCGCGCGATGCGGGCGGGTTCGACCGGCCCGTCGGCGAAGGCGGGCGGCAATTGTCCGGCGGCCAGCGCAATTTCCTTGCCCTTGCGCGTGCGTTCGTCGCGCCATCCAAGCTGCTGTTCCTGGATGAACCGACCGGCGCGATGGACGCGCAGACCGAGCGGCTGTTCATCCAATGCCTGTCACAGAATCTGACACCGGATCAGACGCTGATTGTCTCTACCCACCGCCCCGCCCTATTCCAGCTTTGCGATCGCGTGATCGTGATTGACGGCGGACGCATTGCCGCCGACGGCCCCAAGGAAGAGGTTATAAGAAGCGTGGGAATGCGGACGGATGGCTAGGCTGGGTTCCCGCGTTGCCGCTGCGGCGGCCGCGCTGGTCGCGGGCATCGTGCTGTCCGCGCCCGTGCCCCTTCCCGCGCCCCCGCGGCAGATGGAGACACCTGCCATGTCGGTGCAGCAGACCCGCGCCGTGGCTGCCCTAACCCAAGGCAAGCGGGCCGAACTGGTGGCAAAGGGCGACAGCGCCAAGTCCCGCAACGCGCTGATCGCGATCAGCCACGCTCCTGCCGAAGCCATGCGGGGCTTTACCGCCAGCGGCCCCTCGCGCGCGGCCGCGCAGCAATGCCTGGCCGAAGCGATCTATTACGAAGCGGGATACGAGCCCGAGAGCGGCAAGCGCGCAGTGGCCCAGGTCGTGCTCAATCGCATGCGCCACCCGGCCTATCCCAATTCGGTCTGCGGCGTCGTCTACCAGGGCGCGAACGATCCGGTCTGCCAGTTCAGCTTTACCTGCGACGGCTCGCTCGGCCGCCGTCCCTCGGCCCGCGCATGGGCCGATGCGCAGGCGGTGGCGCGCGACGCGCTGGCCGGGCATGTCGAGGCCAGTGTCGGTTCGGCCACCCATTACCACGCCGACTACGTCGTGCCGCGCTGGGCCTATTCGCTGGGCAAGGTGCGGCAGATCGGCACGCATATCTTCTACCGCTTCAACGGCGGCGCGGGCCGCGCGCGCGCCTTCACCCAGCTTTATGCCGGAGCCGAACGCATTCCCGACATCACTCGCCCCGCCGCCGAGATACAGCTGGCAGGCGGCCCCGATCCCGATACGGGCCGGTTCGAGAATGGCCTGACCGTCGCGCCAAGCAGCGCCGATCGCCACGCGCCTGCTGATATCGGCGGGCGTCTCGACACGACAAAGGGCTGGAAGCTTGAGCTGCCCGCCCCGACGCAAGGCCGGTACCGCCAGCTGGTCGCGGGCCAGGCGGATGGCACGCAGCTTGCCGATGCGCAAGAGGTGCAGGCGCAATGATCGCACAGGCACGACAGGGCTGGGACAAGCTCGACGCCGCGCGCCGCCTGATCGTGGTGGCTGCCGCCGGCGTGCTGCTGCTGCTGATCTGGGCCAGCTTCGCGCCGCTGGACGACATTACGCGCGGACAGGGCAAGGTCATCCCGACCAGCAAGGTGCAGGTGGTGCAGGCCGCCGACCCCGCCACGGTCGAGGAAATCCTGATCCAGAACGGTCAGCAGGTGAAGCGCGGCGAATTGCTGGTCCGTCTGAACGACAGCGAAAGTGCCAGCCAGCTCGGCCAGCTGGAGACCGAGACCGAGCGGCTGTCCGCGCGCGCAGATCGGCTGAACCGCGAAGCCAGCGGGACCAGCGCGGGGTGCGAGCCCGGCAGCGTCTGCGCAGAGGAAGCACGCCTGCAGAATGTGCGCGCCGCCGCGAACCGCAGCCGCGAGGCGGCGCTGGCCGCCGCAGTCGAACAGCGCCGCCGCGACTTGCGTGAGGGCGAGGCGACGGTGTCGGCGCTGGAGGAAAGTACGCGGCTGGCGCAAGAGCAGGTCAACATGCTCGCTCCGCTGGCGGCCAAGAACATCGTGCCGCAAACCGAATTGCTGACCGCGCAGCGCGACCTGGCCGATCTGCGCGGCAGGCTGAGCGGCGCGCGGCAAGGAGTGCAGCGCGCCAGTGCCTCGGTTCGCGAGGCGCAGGCGGAACTGTCCAGCGCGCGGCTCGACTTCCAGCAGCAGGCCCTTAGCGAGCGGAGCGAGATCACTACGCGCATCGCGGTGAACGAGCAGTCGATTCGCGGCGCCGAGGCGCGGGTCCAGCGCAACGAGCTGCGCGCGCCGGTCGACGGTATCGTCAACGATCTGCAGGTCACCACGGTCGGCGGCTTCGTCTCACCGGGCGAAAAGATCATGCAGATCGTGCCCACCGGCGAACGCCTGCTGGTCGAGGCGCGGATTCGTCCCTCGGACATCGCCTTCATCAAGGTCGGCGACCGCGCCAATGTAAAGGTGACCGCCTATGATTTCTCGATCTATGGCGGCCTGCCGGGCACCGTTCGGCAGATCAGCGCCGACAGCGTCTACGACGAGAACGAGCGCGAAAGCTATTACCTGGTGCAGGTAGAGACCAGCCGCGCCTATATGGAACGTGCCGGACAGCGACTGGCGATCATGCCGGGCATGATCTGCGACGTCGAGATCATCACGGGCCGCAAGAGCGTGCTGGCCTATCTGCTGACGCCCTTCACCCGCGGATTGTCAACCGCGCTGACCGAACAGTAGCTGCGCCTCAGAATCCGTGCAGGAAGCGCCGGTCGCCGCTGAAGGAATAGACCGGGCGGAAATCGTTGGCGACCGTGCCGTCGAGCAGCTCGTCGCTGCCGTTGTCGAGCACGACCGGCTGCCCTTTCAGCATCACCACCAGCACCGCGTGATCGGCGCGGCGGATGTTGTCGCGTGCCAGGGTCAGGAACATGTCCTCGCGCGCGATGCCCATCGCCGCCAGGATCTGCATCTTGGCGATCGCGTAATCCTCGCAGTCGCCCGCACCGCGCCGCAGCGTCTCGGCGGCATCGGCCCAATAGTCGCTGCGGCCGTAATTGACGCGGTCCTCGGTGAAACGCACACGCGCATTCACCCAGCGGTTGACCGCGTCCACCTTCTTACGGCGCGATGCTCCAACGCCCGCGCTAAGCAGGGCGGATCGCACATTGGCCTGCCCCGCACCGCGCGTGCTGACCCTGTCCCATTGCGCGTCGAATCCGGTGCGGCGAACGGGTACGATATGGCTGTTCAGGAAATCGGTACCGGCCCGGACCTGGCCGCGAGAGCCTGCCCTGAACCCGGACGGCATGGCAGGTGCCAGCTGTGCGCAGCGAACGCCCCCCGCTGCCGGTTCCATGCGCTTGGCCTCGGCAGATCGCATGGCCATCGGCACGATGCGGTCCGCTCCGCGCGCCGACGACACCTCGGTCTTATCGGCAAGGCCGGACTGCTGCAGGCGGATGCGGTCGAGTGCGGACAATTCCGCCCCGGCGGCAGGTGCACTGGAACAGCGCGTTTTCGCCACAAGCGCATGCTGCCAGGCGGTGAAGGCGATGGCATTCCATGGCGCGGCCTGCGCGGCCGGTGCAAGGATCATCCCGGCCGACACGGCGGCAAGGGCAAGCTGGCGGCGCAGACGCGAAGGCTTGTTTCTGACCATGCACGCAGCATGACCCCCAGCACTTCAATAAAGCCTTTGCATCTATGATTAACGAAAAGTGGCCGCCCCGTCCGTATCAATACGGGATGCCGCGCCAAGCCATCAGGACGTTACGCCGAAAAATCAGCCTTTCGATCAATGCGTTACGATGGAAAGCCGCGCAACAGGACGACGACTGAATAATATTAACCGCCGGGCACGCCATCACGGCCCCGTGCAGTTAATCCCCGCCCTAGTTAACGGCGCATCATGTCATGGGCGGTATCGGGCACACGCACGACCACGCCGTCGAGGTCCTGGTCCACGATGATCTGGCAGGCAAGGCGGCTGGTTGGACCTGCGCCGGCAGCCAGGTCGAGCATGTCTTCCTCGTCGTCGCTTGCCATCGTCATGCGCGAGAACCATTCGCTGGCGACGATGACATGACAGGTGGAGCAGGCCATCTGGCCCTCGCACGTGCCTTCCAGCGGCATCCCCGCCGCCTGCCCGATCTCGAGCAGGGAACGGCCCGCTTCGGACTCGGCTTCGACCTTATCGCCCTTGGGAGTGACAAACGTGACGCGGACCATGAGCTTCAAGCACCTTGCGCTTGCGCAGCCGCGTTGATCGCGGCCGCGGCTTCCTCAAGCTCCTCTCCAGTCGTGTAGCGGCCAAAACCCAGCCGCATCGTATTTTTTGCCAGATTGGCAGGCAAACCGATCGCCTGCAAGACCCGGCTTGGCTTGCCCGACCCCGATGCGCAGGCGGAACCTGCCGAAAAGGCAACGCCGCGCGTCTCGCTCATCAATCGCGCGACATCCAGCCCGTCCTTGCGCAGGCTGAGATTGCCGTGCCAACGCGCATCGGCGCTGCCGTTCAGCGTCCAGCCGCCGAACAGCTCGCGCGCCTGCTGCCACAGCGATTCGACATGCGCCGCGTCCTGCTCCATCCGCTCCGCCGCCATCTTCGCCGCCGCGCCGAATCCCGCGATCAGCGCGGGGCTCAGCGTGCCGGATCGCAGCCCGTCCTCTTGCCCGCCGCCGGTCACCAGCGGGTCCAGATCGACCCCGCCGCGAAGCCACAAGGCGCCGATCCCCTTGGGGCCGTGCAGCTTGTGCGCGCTGATCGCGATGGCGTCGGCCATGGCGATCGGCAACTTGCCCGCCGCCTGCACCGCGTCGCAGACCAGGAACGCGTTCGCCTGCTTGGCCATTTGCGCAACCTCGACCATCGGCTGGATCGTGCCGATCTCGTTGTTCACCTGCATCACGGCGATCACGCCGGTATCGCCGGGCAGCGTGTCGGCGCGGCGCAGCAGGCCGTCCTCGCTAACCGGCAGGACGTGCCGCCCCCCCGCCAGCCTCTCGGCGGTCTCGAACACCGCGCTGTGCTCAATGGCGCTGACCGCGGCGGCCTTGCCCGCGCGGGCCTGCTCGTTGCCCAGCAGCGCCATGTTCAGCGCCTCAGTCGCGCTGCCGGTAAAGATCACGCGCCCGCCCGGCGGAAACAGCGCCGCGACCCGGTCGCGTGCCAGTTCGACGGCGGCCTCGGCTTGCCTGCCATAGCGGTGAGGGCTGTGCGGATTGCCGAAACCCGTTCCGCCCGGACCGTCCAGCCAGCGCAGCATCGCCTCGCGCGCTTCGGGCGCCAGCGGAGTCGTCGCCTGGTAATCGAGATAGATCATGCTGCCGTCCGCACCTGCGCCGCCAGCTCACGCCATGTGGCGAGGAAAGCGTCGATATCCGCTTCCGTCGTCTCGCGCCCGATGGATACGCGAATCACTTCCGCGGCGGCCTTTTCGTCCAGCCCGAGCGCCATCAGCACGCGGCTCGGCCTGAGCGAGCCGGACGAACAGGCGCTGCCTGCCGATACGGCAATGCCCGCGCCGTCCAGGCGGATCAGTTGCACCGCGCTTGCCAGGCCCGGCAGGCGATAGGATCCGATGGTCGCGATCCGGGGCGAAGCGGCGGCCATCACCTGCCCGCCCGCGTCGATGATCGCATCCTCAAGCCGTGCGCGCAGACGGGCAGCGCCCTGCATCCACGCGTCACCCGCTTCCAGCGCGGCCGCCATCGCCATCGCGCCCGCGACATTTTCGGTCCCACCGCGATAGCCGCGTTCCTGCCCGCCGGTCGGTGCGATCAAGCCCAGGTCGCGCAGCAGCAAAGCCCCGACCCCCGGCGGTCCGCCGAACTTGTGCGCGCTGATCACCGCCATGTCGCACCCCGATCCACCGGGCGGCAGCGCGATCTTGGCCGCACCTTGCGCGCAATCGGCCAGCAGCGTGCCGCCAGCCTCGCGCACATGGTCACAGATCGCGGCCAGCGGCTGGATCACGCCGGTCTCGTTGTTCACCTGCTGGACCGCCACCAGCGTATCGGCGCAGTCGCCCAGCGCACCCGGTTCCACCATGCCGTGCGCGCCCACTGCCGCGACCTTCGCGCCCGGCACGTGGCGGGTCACCGCGTCATGCTCGACGGCAGAGATCGTGCAGCGCGCCGCATGGCTGCGGGTCAGCGCGATCTCCAGCGCCTCGCTCGCGCCGCTGGTGAAGATCACCTCGCCGCTCCAGCCCAGCGCCGCCTTTACCCGCGCCCGGGCGTCTTCCAGCGCGGCCCGGGCCGCGCGGCCCGCGCGGTGGGGGCTGGACGGATTGGCATCCAGCGCCAGCCCCCGCAGCATCGCATCGCGCGCGGACGGCAGCAGGGGGGTACTGGCAGCATGGTCGAGATAGATGGCAGGCAGGGCGGACCTCTTTGACGAAACGGATCGGACATTTGCGCCGCTACGGTACGGCGTTGCAGCACAAGATTGCGCTATCGCTTGGGCTATCTATATAGGCACGAAATCCAGATCACACCCCTGCGGACCCTTGCGGCCCATGTGCAGGGCAGCAACAGGTGCCATTTCCACCGATGCCTTCCGTTATTTTTCCCGGACCCGAAGGCCGCCTCGAAGGCCGCTATCACCCCGCGCCCCGCCCGCGCGCTCCGCTGGCGCTGATCCTGCACCCGCACCCGCAGGGCGGCGGCACCATGAACGAGCGGATTACACAGGCGCTTTACAAGGATTTCGCCGCGCGCGGTTTCGCCGTGCTGCGCTTCAATTTCCGCGGCGTGGGACGCAGCCAGGGCAGTTTCGACAACGGCATCGGCGAATTGTCCGACGCCGCCGCCGCGCTCGATTGGGTGCAGACGATCCACCCGGAAGCGCAGGTGACCTGGGTCGCGGGCGTTTCCTTTGGCGCCTTGATCGGCATGCAGCTGCTGATGCGCCGGCCCGAGATTCGCGGCTTCATCTCGATCGCGCCGCCCGCCAACATGTACGATTTCTCGTTCCTGGCCCCCTGCCCCGCCAGCGGCATCATCATCCAGGGCGCGGCGGACACGGTGGTAACGCCGAACGCGGTGCAGAAGCTGGTCGACAAGCTGCGCACGCAAAAGCACATCACGATCCACCATGACGAGATTCCGCGCGCCAACCATTTCTTCGAGCACGAGTTCGACGATCTCATGCGCTCGGTCGACAATTACCTGAATTTCCGGCTGAGCCCGGACTGCCCGATTCGCTGATACCGGGATCGCCCGCGTCATCGGCGCGGGCGGCTTGCTGGAGCGGTGAAGGGAAGCCAATAGGCTTGCCAAGAATCTGAATTCAGATCATTTTTCGAAATAAGCAAAACTAAAGGCCCCCAATCTGGCCCCCAGCGCTCCGCGCTTCTGTGGAAAAAGGCGAGACTGTGGGAGACCATCGTGCCCTTGTTGAAGGCTGGCATCTAACACTTCGGGCGATGGTTGTCATGACCAGTGGCAGCAACTCACAGGCGAGCAGGGCGCCGCCAAGGCACATCGATGCAGCCGAGATTTCGCGGATCACAAGCAACTCGCACCCTAAATAGAAAATGCCTTGCCAATCCAATACCTTAAAACAGAGTGAGTTGTCTGCGGATCAGCGCAAACCCGCTCAACCCGCAGGCGGGTGACTTTCGCCCAAACCACATTTATTAATATAAAACAACGGCTTGTGACCCGAATTCGCGGGGTAGGGTGTGCTCACGTTTCAAGTTACGGTGGAGAGTCCAGAAAAGCGAGACAAGGTGCTTGCGGGGCAACGCATCGCTTACAGTTGGATTTGCAGCCTCGCTGGCGTTTGAGGCTGCTTGTGGGCCTATTGTGTTGAAAAACTCGGCCTGATCCGATCCGCAGCCGATTTTCCGTAATAATGATTCAACGGGAGAAGGCGTCTTGAGGTAATGATGCAGGCATGATCTCTTATGAGTTTTAATATTTCCCTCCGAAGGTGCCTGCGGAGTTTTTCAACACAATAGGCTGTGGTCGGACGCTGCGCCGATTTCGATCGTCGCGCGTCAGGTCGTGCTGCGCTATCTCGGCATTGCAGCGTGGATCATGTTCCTGTGGTTCCTGTTCCGCCTGGTCGATGCGCTCGCCCGGTGGCTGTCGCT
>JAPYSD010000686.1 GCA_029936705.1 Croceicoccus sp.
GCGTTAGGCGGGTTCGCGCAAATGGGAAAGCGCGATTTTTTCCTGCGGCGCCGTCACCCCCAGTCCCCCGCGATACCCATCCATAGCGCGATCGCCGCGATCGCGGCAGTCTCGCCGCGCAGGATGCGCGGGCCCAGCGCGACGGGCCGGGCACTGGAATGCGCGCGCACGGCCTCGCGCTCGGCCTCGTCGAAGCCCCCTTCGGGACCGATCAGCATGGCGGCGGGCGGGGGCACCTGCGCAAAGGCCTTTGCCGCGGGCGGCGCGTCGCGCGATTCGTCGGCGAAGAACAGCGCGGTTTCGTCCCAGCCCCTCAGCATCGCGTCGAGCGTCACCGGCTCGTCGATGGCGGGCAGGGCGGTGCGCGCGCATTGCTCGGCCGCCTCGGTGACGATCTGGCGCGCGCGGTCCATGTTCAGCGCATCCGCGACGCAGCGCCGGGTGATGACGGGCCGGATGCGCGCCACGCCCAGTTCGGTCGCCTTTTCCAGCACCAGGTCGAAGCGCGGTTTCTTGAGCAGCGCGGCGCAAAGGGTCAGCGGCGGCACGCTCTCGCGCGGGCGGAGGTGTTCGGCCAGCTCCACCGTCACGCTGCGCTTGCCAGCCTCGGTCACGCGGGCGGCCCATTCGCCGGTCCGGTCGTCGCACAGGATCACCGCGTCGCCCGGCTTCACCCGCATCACGCGCGACAGGTAATGCGCCTGCTGCCCGCCGATCTCGTGCACCATGCCCTGCGACAGGAGGGCGTCCACGAACAGGCGCGGCGCGCTTTTCGGGGGCCATGCGGGCGTAGCGGCCATCGCCGGTCAGCCCCGCAGGATCGCGCACGTCGCGATATAGCAATCCATCAATTGCCCCACCGCATCGCGCTCCTCGAAATCATCCTCGAACATGTCCGTCAGCATGAAACCCGCCGCAAGCTGGCCGCCGATCTGGTCGGTCAGCGTATGGCCGAAACAGATGACCGGATCGTCCGCCAGCAAGACCGCCCGCTCGCTCTCGGGCAGGTCGAGGTCGCTATAGGGTATGCGATTGCGCGCGGCCGGCTCGCCGCGTTCGACGCTGGCTTCGTCGAACATGAAGCGCACCGGATTGGTAAAGCCCGCCATCAAGACCCCGCCGGGCCGCAGCACGCGCGCGCATTCGCGCCAGACGGGCAGGATCTCGGGCGCGAAACTGTTCGAGCAGGAATGGAAGATCAGGTCGAAGCTGTCGGCCCCGAACACCGACAGGTCGTGCATGAACCCGTGCACGGTCCGGATCGTCAGCCCTTCGCGGTCCGCCACCTGGCGGTCCAGTGCAAGCTGCCCGTCGCTGGCATCGAAACTGGTGACATTGGCACCCGCCGCCGCGAATACGGGGCACTGCTGGCCGCCCCCCGATGCAAGGCCCAGCAGGTCCTTGCCCGCAATATCGCCGAACCATTCGCGCGGGACGGGGCGCGACGGAGTCAGGATCACGCTCCAATCACCCCGGCGCGCAGCCGCGATCGTTTCGGGGTCGACCGGGATCGACCAGCGGTCGCCGCTCGCGGCCTTCCGGTTCCACCCCTGCCGGTTGAATTCGCGGACATCGCCGATTTCGTCCATGGTCCTCGCCTTGT
>JAPYSD010000129.1 GCA_029936705.1 Croceicoccus sp.
TCCTGGAACGAGCCGGCAAAGCGGAAATACAGCCCGTCGGTGATCGGCAGGTTCAGCGACGCCTTGACGTCCTTGGTGTCGAAGCTGGAATAGCCCAGCCGGATCTGCCCGCCCAGCGTCGTTTCCGGCCGCTTGGTGATGACATTGACCACGCCGCCCACGGTGTTCTTGCCGAACAGCGTGCCCTGCGGGCCGCGCAGCACCTCGATCCTCTCGACGTCGAACAGGTCGAACAGCTGCGTCTGCACGTGCGCCAGCACGAAATCGTCGACCACGACGCCCACGGCGGGTTCGAAGGTCAGGATGATGTCGCCGGTGGACTGGCCGCGAATGCCGATCGACGCCGCGTTGAAGCCCGGCACGTTGGTGATGACCATGTTGGGCACGTCGCCTGCCAGCGAACGGATGTCGGCGGCGAACTTGTTGTCGATCGCCTGCGAGGTGAAGGCGGTGACCGCGACGGGGGTTTCCTGCAGCGATTCCGACACGCGCCGCGCGGTGACGACGATGTCTTCCAGCCCCGTGGCCTGCCCCTGCGGGCGGCCCTGCGTCGGCTGCGGCTGCGCGGGGGCCAGCGTCTCGGGGTTGCCCAGCGGGTTGCCCTGGTCTTCCGTGCGCCCGTCCGTGCGCTCATCCTCTGGCTGCGCGGCGACGGGCGGCGCATCGCTGGTCTGCGCCAGCGCACCGCTGCTGACCGAACAAAACAGCCCTGCGACTACCACTCGCAAGGCACAACTAGACTGTTGGCGGAATCCACCCATCGGCTTGCCCTCTCCATCCTGCCGTTCGCGTTTTTTCTGGATGCGAATCGGCGTTGCGACGCCCCTTTGCGGAGCAGTCCAAACAAAAGAACATGGATAATCATTTTATCCAAGTGAAAAACAAGCATTGATGTTTTTTTCTTCGCCTGCTTCCGCCCAAAGCCGCAGGAAGCTAAGGATTGCCGGGCATGACGGACAAGCACGAACCCCCGGCCGAGGCGCCCGGCATCAAGGATGCGGATGGCACTGCGGACGGCGCTGCGAACGGCGACGCGCCCGGTACGCAGGTGCACGTGACCCGCAAGGGCGTGTCGCGGCGCGTGCCCCGGCGCTATACCAGCCCCGCCATGGCGGAACGGCGCCAGCGCATCATCGACTGCGCGCACCGGCTGATGGGCGAAGCGGGGGAACAGGGGCTGACCATCGCGCGCCTCTGCCGCGAGGCGGAGGTCGCGCCGCGCACGATCTACCGCCTGTTCACCGACAAGGACGGGGTGATCTTCGCCACCGTGGCCGATCGCATGCGCGAGGTGCGCGACCATATCGCGCGCCAGAACCGCACCTATACACTGGACACCGTCTTCGACGAGCTGGACTGGATGGTCAGCGAGATGGAGCGCGACACCGAATATGCGCGGGTCGCCATCGGCTTCAATTTCTCGCTGAACCCCCGCCGGGCCGAGATTCGCGAGCTGCGATCGGTCGCCTACAACCGCTTTCGCAACTGGCTGGACCTGCAGATCGCCGCCGGGAACACGCGGGGCGACCTCGACCTCGAACGCCTGGCGCAGCGGCACGTGGTGGGCGAATTCCTGGTCTATCGCCGCTGGGCGATCGGCGTGACGCAAAGCGACGAATGCCGCCTGGAACTGCGCTGCAGCTTTTTGCAGAGCGCGGCGGTGGTGCTGACCGGCGCCGCGCAGGAGGACGCGCTGCGCCAGCTGGGCGAATATCACGCGCGGCTGGGCATGTCGGAGATCGGCGCCCGGCCCTCCGCCAACCGGGCGGAACGTGACGCGGGCGAGGAGTTCGAGGGCCGCGCCTAGCGCGCGTCCCCCTCTCCCAGCGCATAGGCGACGACGTAATCGCCCGGCGTCGATCCCAGGAAACCGTGCCCGCCTGCGGCCACCACCACGAACTGCCGCCCGCTGGTGGGCGACACATAGGCCATCGGCGTCGCCTGCCCGCCCGCCGGAAGCCGCCCGCGCCACAATTCGCGGCCCGTCGCGGTATCAAACGCGCGCAGGTAATCGTCCAGCGTCGCCGCGATAAAGGTTACCCCGCCCGCGGTGGTGATCGGCCCGCCGATGCTGAAGATGCCCGGCACCGCGATGCCCAGCGGGGCGACATCCTCCGAACTGCCCAGCGGCACCTGCCAAGCCGTTTGCCGCGCATCTAGGTCGATCGCGGTCAGCTGCCCCCACGGCGGCGTGGTGCATGGTATGCCCAGCACCGACAGCATCGGCTCCATCGTCAGCGCGTAATCGGTGCCTTCCTGCGGCAGCATGCCCGCGGTATGGGCATTGCCCGCCGCTTGCCCCGCCATAGCGGCGCGGTCATGCAGCGTCACGATCTGCGGGATCGCCGCGCTGTTGACCAGCATCAGCCCGCGCCGGGGGTCCAAGCTGGCGCTGCCCCAGTTCAGCATGCCGAAAATGCCCGGATATTGCAGCGCGCCGCGTGTCGACGGCGGGGTGAAATCCCCCTGGTAATCCACCGAGCGAAAACGGATGCGGCACAGCATCTGGTCAATCGGCGTCGCGCCCCACATGTCGCTTTCGCGCAGTTTCGCGGGGCGCAGCGTGGGAAAGCCGGTCTGATAGGGCTGGCTCGCGGCATAACGCTCGCCCGGCACCGTGCCGCGCGGCGCGGGCCGGTCCTCGATCCCCGTCAGCGGCGCGCCCGTCCGGCGGTCGAGGATGAAGATCTCGCCCCGCTTGGTCGGCACCGCCACGGCGGGCATCGCGCCCGAAGGCGTGGGAAAATCGAACAGCACCGGCTGTGCGGGCACGTCGTAATCCCACAAATCGTGCCGCACCGTCTGGAAATGCCAGCGCACCCGCCCCGTGCGCGCATCCAGCGCCACGACCGAACTGGCGTAGCGTTCAAGCTGCGCGCTGCGATGCGTGCCGACATGGTCGGGCGTGGCATTGCCCGTGGGCACATAGACCAGCCCCAGCGCGGGATCGGCGCTCAGCACGCTCCACGCATTGGGCGACCCGTGGGTATAGGTCTCCCCCTCCCCAAGCGGGGGCGCATCGTCGGCGCGGCCCGAATCCCACGCCCACAGCAGGCGGCCCGTAGCGGTGTCATAGGCCCGCACCACGCCCGATGCCTCGGCCGAGGTGAAATTGTCGCGCACATAGCCGCCCAGCACCGCCGTATCGCCGATCACCTCCGGCGGAGAGCTGGTATAGGTCGCCCCGCGCTCGAACTCGCCCAGCCCGTCGAGCAGCGAGACCGTGCCCCCGTCGCCGAAATCGCGGCAGATCGCCCCGGTCTTCAGGTCCAGCGCGATCAGCCGACCGTCGACCGTGGTGCTGAGCACGCGGTCCGCGCATGGCCCTGCCCCGCCCGCGCGGTGCACCGATACGCCCCGGCAATTCAGCATCTGCGCCGCGCCAAAGCTGGACTGCGGATCGTGCCGCCAGCGCTGCGCCCCGGTTTCGGGATCGAGCGCCACCACCGCGCCGATCGGGGTGCAGAACACCAGCGTGTCGTCCACCATCAGCGGAGTCGCCATGAAGGACATGGGCTGCGCGATATCGGGCCGCGCCGCATTGCTGTCGCCGGTGCGATAGCGCCACGCCTGTTGCAGCTGGCCGACATTGGCGGGAGTGATCTGCGCAGCGGGCGAATGGCGCGATCCGCCCGAATCGTAGCCATGCGCGGTCCATTCCAGCCCTGCACCGCCAGTAGCCGCAGCATTGGCGGCCATCGCCGGACCGCCTTCACGCGTTCCCGAATCGGTCAGCACATAGCTCGCGCCCAGCACGCCAAGCGCCAGCAGCCCCGCCGCCAGCACCCCCTGCCCCGCGCGCCGCGCGCCCTCGCCAGCCATGGCGCGGCGCACGACGGGGATTGCCAGCACCAGCGCCAGCACCGCCGGTCCCGCCAGGCGCGGCAGCAGTGACCAGAACCGCAGGCCCGCCTCTGCCAGCGACCATACCAGCGTGCCCAGCAGGAACGCGGCATAGAGCCACAAGGCCGCCCCGCGCCCCAGAAAGCCCAGAATTCCGCCGATCAGCAGCAAAAGCCCCGCGCACAGATAATAGGGCGACCCGCCCAGCATCAGCAGCCTGACGCCGCCCGCGATCAGCACCAGCCCCAGCAGAACCAGCAGCACGGCCAGCCCATAGCGCAGCATTCTCCCTGCCAAATTCCCTGCCATCCGGCCCCTCCATGCTCAACGCGCGCGGCACTGTCGATCCGTGCCGCTGTCACGCGATTACAAATGGAGCATGTATGTTCACTTTTGCAAGCGAATCAGCAAAGGCTGCTGCAAGGCCCGGTTTTTCCGGGGCATCATGTGGATAACCCGCCACCCCCTTTGCGCATTGAAGCATTTCAGCGCAGCATAAACGCGAAAAGCTTCAAATCCAGCGCGGGACGGAAAATGAATTCAGAAATCGACCGGATTAGCGAACTCGCCGAAGCGGGCGAGCGCATGATCGAGCGGCTTCGCAAGAAGGCATTTCTTCCCGAGGCGCGCAAGGGCCTGCTGGCCCGCTATGGCATTGCCGAGGCTGCCGCCCTGCTGGGCTGCAGTACCAACCGCATCCGCATGGCGGAAGAGGACGGGCGCCTGCCCCCTCCCCCGCCGACAGAGAACGGCCGCCGCCCGGGCTATACGATCGAGCAATTGCTGGTGATGCGCGACGTGCTTGGCGCCAGCCCGGCCCGCGCCCCGCTCGACGTGCCCGCTATGATCGCGGTGCAGAACTTCAAGGGCGGCGTCGGCAAGTCGACCGTCACCACCCATCTCGCGCATTATTTCGGCGTGCAGGGTTACCGCGTGCTGGTGGTCGATTGCGACAGCCAGGCGACCACGACCACTTTGTTCGGCTTCAACCCGCATTTCAACGTGACGCGCGAACAGACGCTCTATCCCTATCTGTCGATCGAACCGACGCAGGCGACGCTGGATTACGCGGTGCAGGGCACGCCCTGGCCCAATGTCGACCTGATCCCCTCGAACCTCGAATTGTTCGACGTGGAGTACGAGCTGGCAGCCGCCGGATCGGATGGCGGATCGGTGCTGGCAAGCCGTTTTCGCAAGCTTAAACAAGGACTTATGGAGCTTGCGCAGAATTACGACATCGTCCTGCTCGATCCCCCGCCCGCGCTGGGCACGATCAGCCTGGCGGTGATGCAGGCGGCCAATGCGCTGCTGGTGCCGCTGGCGGCGACCACGCCCGATTTCTGCTCCACCGTGCAGTTCCTGTCGATGATGGAGCAGGTCACCGGCCAGCTTCAGGACGCAGGGATCGCGGTCGATTATGATTTCGTCCGGCTGATCTGTTCCAAGTTCGACGCCAACGATCCCAGCCACGCGATGGTGCGCCAGATCATGGAGCAGAGCTTCGGCCCTGCCCTGCTGCCCGTGCCAATCCTGGAAAGCGCGGAAATCAGCCACGCGGCGCTGCGCATGATGACGATCTACGAGCTGGAACGCCCCATCGGGACCGCGCGCACGCACAAGCGTTGCCGCGCCAACCTGGACGAGGCGCTGGGACAGGTCGAGGCACTCGTCCGCAGGGGCTGGGGCGTGGCCGAACCGGCGAGCGAGGAGGCGATCGTCAATGCGGCCTGACCCTGCATCCTTCGCCAAAGTTTTATTTTCCTACTCGCCCGTACCGGCGCTAGCCGGGCCCGCCGTTCCCGAAAGGACGAAAGATGGCGCGTAAGCAATCCGAATATTTGGCCGACCTGCTGGGCGACGACGACGAGGTTGCGGCCCCACCCGCTGCCCCGCCCGCCGATTCGCCCGCGGCTACCGAAGATCCGGCCCCCTCCCCTCCCCCGGCGCCCGAGCCGGTAGCGCCTTCGCGCCGCCGCGGTTCGATGACGCTGCTCGGCCGCGAAAGCGCGCTGGCCCGCGTTGCCAATGGCGAGGTGCGGCAGGTCACGCAGATGCTGCTCGACCCCGCGCGGGTTCGTCCCTGGGCGGGCAATGCGCGCAGCTATGAGCATCTCAGCGAGGACAATTGCCGCGAGCTGATAGATTCGCTGATCGCGGAGGGCGGCCAGAAGGTCCCCGCCGTGGTCCGCCGGATCGAGGGCGATCCCGACCACGAGTACGAGGTGATCGCGGGCACGCGGCGCCACTGGTCGATCAGCTGGCTGCGCGCGAATTCCTGGCCCGACATGAAGTTCCTGGCGCAGGTCGTGGAGCTCGACGACGAGGCGGCCTTTCGCCTTGCCGATATCGAGAACCGCGCCCGCAAGGACGTGTCGGACCTGGAGCGAGCGCGCAATTACGCCGCCGCGCTGGCCGAGCATTACGGTAACCACCTGACGCGCATGGCCGAACGGCTCAAGCTGTCCAAGGGCTGGCTGTCCAAGATGCTCAAGGTCGCGAAGATCCCCGACAGCGTGATCGCCGCCTTCGCTTCGCCCGCCGAGGTGCAGCTCAAGCCCGCCTATCCGCTGGCGCAGGCGCTCGACGACAAGGACCGCGGCCCCGCCATCCGGCGCGAGGCTGCCCGGCTGTCCCGCGAACAGGAAGCCCGCCGCGATACGGACCGCCCTCCCCTCCCCTCTGCGGAGGTGATCGCAAAGCTGCTGGCCGCGGGTGTCGAAAAGGACGCGCCCGAGAAGTTCGTACTGGAAGGCGCGCATGGACGCCCCGCCATCACGGTGCAGAGCGCGAACCGGCAAGGCATCACGCTGCGGCTCCATTCGGGTCACGGCCTGTCGGAGGACGATCTGATCAACCGGGTGCGCGACGCGCTGTCCGAACTCGAAGGCGAAGGGCGCGGGCTGCAGAGGTGACGAACCCTTCGGTCCTGGCCTGTTTCCCCGGGGAAACAACCGGCGGCGGCGATGGCCGCCCGCCGGTTTCCTGTATGCAGAAGGCCGAATTCGATTCGGGCGGCCCGCGTGCCCGTCTCGTTTCGCAGAACGTACTCGGGGCCTGTTTCCCCGGGGAAACGACCGCCGCCCTGCCCCGCCCTCTTGCGCGAGCCTGACCATGACCAAGTCGAACCGCGAAGCAGTGACGGAACAGTTCGACATGTTCCTCCCCTATCTCGCCGATCTGCCGATGCGCGATCAGCGCGAAATGATGGAGCGCCCCTTCTTCAGCCTCGCCAAGTCGAAGCGCGTCAAGCCGATCGACTACACCAGTCCCGACGGCAAGATGTGGGTGCATGTCAGCGCCAATCCGGATTACGGCATGGCGACGATCTGGGACGCGGACATCCTGATCTATTGCGCCAGCCAGCTGGCCGACATGGCCCGGCGCGGCGTGAACGACGTGCCGCGCAAGCTGCACCTGATGCCCTATGACCTGCTGCGCGCCATCGGCCGCCCCACCACGGGCCGCGCCTATGAACTGCTTGGACAGGCACTGGACCGGCTGGTGTCGACCACGATCAAGACCAACATCCGTGCCGAAAACCGCCGCGAGGCGACCTTCTCATGGCTCGACGGCTGGACGCAGCTGGTCGACGAAAAGACCGAGCGCAGCCGGGGCATGACGCTGGAACTGTCGAACTGGTTCTGGGAAGGCGTGATGATGAAGGGCGGCGTGCTGTCCATCGATCGCGCCTATTTCGACATCACCGGGGGCCGCGAACGCTGGCTCTATCGCGTAGCGCGCAAGCACGCGGGCGGGGCAGGGGAGGCGGGTTTCGCCATCGCGCTGCCCACGCTGTTCGAGAAATCGGGCGCCGAGGGCCAATACCGCCGCTTCAAGTTCGAGATGCTCAAGCTGGTCGAGAAGAACGCACTGCCGGGCTATGGGCTGACGCTGGAACAGGGCAGGGGAGGGGACCCACTCGTCCGCATGCGCCGGATCGACGGCAAGGACGGGGCGGAGATCCGCCAGGTCAGTTCGGCCCCTGAAAGCCCCACGACACTGGCAGCGGCCAATGACGTTTCCCCGGGGAAACGCGAAACCCAGCAGGCCGCTCGGGGTGCTACTCCCGATACGCATGCAAGCACAGCCCGTCCATCGAACACCGAGGATACGGCACCGAGCGAACCCGCCGTGGATGCTTCGGCTCTGATCCGTTCGACGATTGCCGGTCTGTCGGATGCGGCGACGCGCGGGTACATGACCGACGACACGGTCGAGTATCTGCGCGCGACTTGCCCCGGGTGGGACCTGCACGCGCTTCATGCCGATTTCGAACGCTGGGTCGACGCCGACGCAGCGCGCTTGCCCGCCAACTGGCAGAAGGCTTTCATCGGCTGGGTCAAGCGCCATCACGAGAAGCACCGCCACCAGCTTCGCGGGTGACGCGGGCGGGCGGT
>JAPYSD010000130.1 GCA_029936705.1 Croceicoccus sp.
GTCCGGCAGGTGGGTGCCGCCGTCATAGGGGGCATTCAGCGCATAGGCATCGCCTGGACGGATACCGCGCCCGTCGCCCTCACGCCGCCGTGCGACCGTGCGCACGCTTTCGCCCATCGATCCAAGGTGCACCGGCATGTGCGGTGCATTGGCGATCAGATTGCCCTCCCGGTCGAAGATCGCACAGGAAAAATCCAGCCTTTCCCGGATATTGACCGAGCTGGCGCTGGACTGCAGGGCCGCGCCCATTTCCTCGGCAATCCCCATGAAGAGCGCGCCCATGATCGCGGTGCGGACCGGATCCCGTTCGGCTGACATCGTGCGGGCTCGGGCCTCTCCGGTGCGACGCAGCAGCAGGTTGCCGATGCGGTCGACCGCGATGCTCCAGCCCGGTTCGACCACCAGCGTCGACACGTCGTCGACGACCAGTGCCGGGCCATCGGCCTCGAAACCGGCGGCAAGATCAGGCCTGCGGTACAGCGGTATCTTGCGGGTTTCGCCTGCCAGATAGGCGTCGATCGTATCGGCGGCATCTTGCGACCGTTCGGGCAGGGGAAGGGGGGCGCCTTGTCGTTCGGGCGAGCGGAACACCGCCTCTACCCGCGCGGTCGCAACGATGATCGCGCCTTCGGGTTCGAAGCCGAAGCGGTCGCGCCATCCCTCGCGGAAGCGCGTTGCCATGACATCGCCATCTTCGAACGCGATTTCCAGCGTGTTCTCGGTCCCCGCAGGGCGCAATTGCAAGCTGCGTTCATAGGTGATCGCATCAGCGGCGACGCCTTGCGCGGTCAATTCCGCCCCGGCTTCGCGGGCGAGCGTTGCCAGCTCGCCTTCGATACCGGCCATGTTGTCCGGGCCAAGCTTGAGCGCCATCGTCGCCTCGCGCATGGCGCGGCGGTCGGCGAGGCCCATGCCGTATGCCGAGAGCACGCTGGCCAGCGGGTGGCATTGCACGGTTTCGACCCCAAGCGCCTCGGCCACAAGGCATGCGTGCTGGCCGCCCGCGCCGCCAAAGGCTG
Source organism: Croceicoccus sp. (assembly GCA_029936705.1). GTDB lineage: Bacteria > Pseudomonadota > Alphaproteobacteria > Sphingomonadales > Sphingomonadaceae > Croceicoccus. The sequence continues at coordinate 1,020 of JAPYSD010000130.1, forward strand.
CCAGCGCGGCACCCGCGATGTCATGGCCCCGGCGGATCGAGATGGCCTTGATCGCCTGCGCCATATCCTGCACCGCGATGGCGATAAAGCCTTCCGCAGCCTCCATCGGGGACAGCTTGCGCCCCGTTTCGGCCTCGATCTGGTCGCAGAGTGACGCGAGTTTGGTCATCACGATGTCGCGATCTGGCGGCAGATTGCCATCGGGGCCGAACACCGGCGGAAAATGCGCCGCCTGCAGCTTGCCCAGCGCCAGGTTGCAGTCGGTCACCGTCAGCGGACCGCCATTGCGGTAACAGGCCGGTCCGGGAAACGCGCCGGCCGATTCCGGTCCGACATGGAAACGCCCCGCATCGAACCGGCATATCGAGCCTCCGCCCGATGCGACCGTGTGGATGCGCATCATCGGCGCCGCGATGCGCACGCCCTCAAGCCGGGTTTCGCCGTCGCGTTCGTACTGGCCCGAATACCAGGACACGTCGGTGGAGGTTCCGCCCATGTCGAAACCGACGACCGCGGCAAAGCCCGCTTCTTCGGCGGTGGCGGCCATGCCTACGATGCCGCCCGCCGGGCCGGACAGGATCGCGTCCTTGCCGTGGAACTGTTCGCGCGCGGCCAGCCCGCCGTTCGACTGCATGAACAGCGCTTCGCCCGCGTCGCCCAGCCCGCCGGCCACGGTCGAGGTGTATTCGCGCAGGGGAGGGGACACATAGGCATCCAGCACTGTGGTGTCCCCGCGCGAGATCAGCTTGATCAGCGGCGCCAGCGCATGGCTGACCGAGATCTGCTGAAAGCCCAGCTCGCTTGCGATGGCGGCCAGCGCTTCCTCGTGCGCGGTGTGGCGATAGCCGTGCATCAGGCAGATCGCCACCGCGTCGATGCCGTCCGCCCGTGCCTTCGCGAGGTCGTCGCGGGCACGTTCCTCGTCCAGCGGCTGTTCGACCGTTCCATTGGCCAGCACGCGCTCTGCAATGCCGATGACCCGGTCATGGATCGGGCCCGGCAGGACGATCTGGCGGGCGAACAGTTCGGGGCGTTCCTGCGACCCGATGCGCAGCGCATCCTCGAAACCCGCGGTGATGGCCAGCGCGACCCGCGCGCCCTTGCGTTCCAGCAGGGCGTTGGTCGCGACCGTGGTGCCGATGCGCAGTTCACACGGCGGCAGCGGGCCCTCGGGCGTAGCGGTGATGGTCCGGATTGCGTGGATTGCCGCGTCTTCCGCGCGCGCCGGGTCTTCCGACAACAGCTTGGTCCGCTGCAGCTGCCCGCCGGGCGAGATCGCGACCACGTCCGTGAAGGTGCCGCCGCGGTCGATCCAGAATTGCCATTTGTCCATGGGTGAAAGCCCTAGCGAAGTTTGCCGCCGATCGCACGGCTTGTGATGCCCCTGCCGCTGGTCTAGCGGGCGGCAAGAGGAAGGACACCGCCATGACCAGCAAGAAGGCCGCAGAGCCAAGCGGGCCGATCGAACCCGATTTCCCCCAGCCGCAACCCCATTCGCTGGCCGAGGATGTCTATGGCCTGCTGAGCGGTGCGCTGCTGATGGCGCTGGGCCTGGTCATCATGAAGGCCAGCGGCATCGTGACCGCCGGAATGGGCGGCGTGGCGCTGCTGTTCAGCTATCTGTTCGGGATGACCGTTGATTTCTGGTTCTGGACGCTGAACGTGCCGTTCCTGGTCCTGGCATGGAGCGCGATGGGGCGCGGGTTCTTCTTTCGCACGGTCTGCGCGGTGGCCGCCGTGTCGCTGATGGCGGCGCTGACGCGGGTGTCGCTGGATATCGGATCGGTCCATCCCGCCTTTGCCGCGGTCGCGGGCGGCACGGCGGCGGGTGCGGGGGTCATGGGCATGCTGCGCCACCGGTCGGGCGTGGGCGGGGTGACCATCGTGTCGGTCTGGCTCAACCGCAAGAAGGGCTGGAGCGTGGGCTGGCTGACCTTCGTGCTCGACGGGATCATCATCCTGGCGGCGATCACCACGCGCCCGCCCGACCTTGCCGCGTGGTCGGTGCTGAGCGTCGTGGCGATGAGCGCGGTGCTGATCCTGTTCCACCGCCCCGGACGATATACCGGGTACTGACCCCTTAGCGCGCGGGCTGCGCCACGCGGTCGATCGGGCCGGTGGTGACGGGACGGCCGCGATCCTCGACGTCGCGAATCAGGTCTTCGAACAGGGCCTCGTAATGCACCAGCGCCTGGCGCAGGTCCTCGGTCGCGATGGCCTGGCCGGTCGCATCGCGGCTCTGGCGGGCGGCGATGTCGTGGCCTTCGCGGTAATGGCGGGCGACTTCGGGGTGATCGACGGTCAGGTCGGCATGGCGCTGGTCGAAATCGGCAACGGGAAAGCCGCGTGCCTGCATCAGCGATCCGATGGTCCGGTCGGCGTGCAGCACCGCTTCGGCCGGGCTGTTGACGAACAGGCTCTTCACCTCGGTCCATTCGCTGGTGAAGCGGTCGCGTTCGTCGGTGGTGAGGGGGCGGATATCGAAAGTCGCCACGCGGCGCTGGCGGTCTTCCAGGTCGTGTTCGGCGCGGCCCGTGCTTCCGGTGGTGGCGACGGTGCGGTCGTATTCGTCACCGAAACGATCGCGCAGCCGGTTGGTGCGGCTGCGGGCAATGAAGAACCAGATCAGCAGTGCGGCGATCACGATGGCCGCGATCATGATCCAGGTTATGGGATTTACCGTTTCCATCATGCATCCTCACCTTCTCAGCCCGTCGGGCAGGAAAACGAGCGTTCGCCGCAGCGGTTCCGGGGCAGGGTTTACGGCCCAGGCCGCCAAATCCCGTTTCCGGCCTGTCCCGTCCCGATACAGCAGGCCGCAGGTGCTTAAGGAACAAGGTTACCGCGATTGCAGGTTTTGCCGCCTGCGGTCAGACGGGGGCAGCCAGCCGAGGGGCAACGGGTGGCAGCAGAATGGCCGGTCGACGAGCGTCAGGGGGGATGCTCTCGACCGGCACAATCTTAAGAGGTTTTCGCAAATGTCGAATGTGAAGGACAATCAGTACCGGGCGCTGGAAAGGCACGAGTTCGTGGCCCAGTGCAAGCTTCGCAAGGCAGGCAGCCTGGCGCGGATCTCGATCGTTCGCAACCTGACCAGCGAAGGCTGCGCCATCGAGTGCATTCCCGCCAACCTGCAGCGCGGTGATACGATCTATCTGCAGTTCGGCACGATCGGCCCGGTCGAGGGTAAGGTCGTCTGGCTGCGCAAGGCGATGGAAGCCGGCATCCGTTTCGAGCAGGGGCTGCATCCGGCGGTGTTCGATCGCCTGCTGCACATCGCGCATCGCAACATGGTGCTGAGCAACGAACCGATGGAACTGAAGGACGAACCCGTCATGTTCCGCAAGGCGGCGCATCGCACGGCGGCCTGCTGATCGGCGAAACAGACATACGAACTGGGGGGCCAGGGGGCAAAGGATGACCGTGGGCAAGCCGGAAAACCGGTCTGCCCACGGTTATTTCATTTGAAACCTGTTGGCTGTCCGGCTGAGTCATTGCAGGGCAAGGTTCGCTCTGCCATCGTTCGGTCATGAACGAGCATCCTGCTGCCGCGACATCGATCCCGGACACGGCCCTGCGCCCGCTCCGCAGGGTCCTCGCCCTACTGACCCTTTTCCTCGCCACTGGCATCCTGGCCGCCTGCGGATCGGGCGAGCGCTATACCGACGAAGCGGCGCGCAACGGCATCCTGCTGTTCGGCAATGGCAGCGAGCCCAAGGGGCTGGACCCGCATCTCGTCACCGGGGTGCCCGAGAACAAGATCATCTCGTCCCTGCTGGAAGGGCTGATCGCCTATCACCCGACCGACGACCTTCAGCCCGAGCCGGGGATGGCGGAAAGCTGGGAAAGCAACGACGATTTCTCGCAGTGGACGTTTCACCTGCGCGACGCGAAATGGTCGAACGGCGATCCGGTCAGGGCCGGCGATTTCGTCTATAGCTGGCAGCGCATGCTGACGCCCGAACTGGGCGCCGAATATGCCGAGATGCTGTACATACTGAAGGGCGCGGAAGCGTTCCACCAAGGCAGGACCAAGGATTTCTCGACCGTCGGCGTCAAGGCGCTGGACGACAGGACGCTGCAGGTCACGCTGGAAGGGCCGGCGCCCTATTTCCTCAACATGCTGAAACATTACAGCTTCTACCCCGTCAATCCGCGCGTGGTCGAGGCGAATGGCGGCATGGCCGACCGGCAGAGCCGCTGGTCGACGCTTGAGAATTATGTCGGCAACGGTCCCTTCGTGCTGGACGACTGGGTCACCAACCAGATCATCAAGGTGCGCAAGAGCCCGACCTATTGGGACCGCGACCGGGTGAAGCTGAACGGCGTGAACTTCTATCCGGTCGAGAACGTGACGACCGAGGAAACCATGTTCCGCGGCGGGCGCCTGCACCTCACCAATACGGTGACGCCCGACAAGATACCCATCTTCCTCAAGAAGATGCCCGACGAGATGATGATCGAGCCGTACATGGGCAGCTATTTCTATCGCGTCAACGTGACCCGCAAGCCGTTCGACGACGTGCGCGTGCGTAAGGCGCTGGCCTATTCGATCGACAAGAAGCTGCTGGTCGACAAGGTGACGAAGGGCGGGCAGATCCCCGCGACCGGCTTCGTCCCGCCGGGGCTGAAAGGCTTCCAGACGTCCGATGCCGCGGAATTCCAGCCCGAACTGGCGCGCAAGCTGCTGGCGGAAGCGGGCTATCCCGGCGGCAAGGGCTTTCCCGACACCGAGATCCTGATCAACACCAACGAGGCGCACCGCAAGATCGCCGAGGCGCTGCAGGCGATGTGGCGCACGGAACTGGGCGTCAACATCGGCATCTACAACCAGGAGTGGAAGGTCTATCTCGATAGCCAGAGCAGCCTGGATTACGATCTGTCGCGCGCGGGCTGGATCGCGGACTACGCCTATCCCAGCACGTTCCTCGACATCTTCACCACCGGCAACGGCAACAACGATACCGGCTGGTCGGATCCGCGTTACGACAGGCTGATCGCGCAGGCGCGCACCGCACCGACCGAGGAGCAGCGCATGGCCATCCTGGAAGAGGCCGAGGGCGTGCTGATGGACGGCATGCCGATCATCCCGATCTACTGGTACACGCGCACCTATCTGAAGAGCCCGCTGGTCCAGGGCTGGTATCCCAAGGTGCTGGACAACCATCCGCTGAAATATGTCTCGCTCAAGGTTCCGCCCCGGCCCGATACGGCCGAGGCTGGCGAGTAGGCGATAAGGGAGAACCCGAAGATGTTCCGCTTCGTCGCCGTACGGCTGGTGCAGGGGCTGCTCGTGCTCCTTGCCATCTACGCGGTCACCTTCTTCCTGGTCGCCGCGACGCCGGGCAGCCCGTTCAGCACCGAACGCGCCATCCGGCCAGAGATCCTTGCCCAGATCGAGGCGTTCTACGGCTATGACAAGCCGGTGGGCGAGCGCTTCGTCACCTCGGTCTCCAACGCGTTGAGGGGGGAGTTCGGACCGTCCGCGGTTTATGCCAACCGGTCGGTCACCGACATCATCGGCGAAAGCTTCCCCGTGTCGCTCAAGCTGGGATCGCTGGCGCTGGGGCTGGCGCTGTTCCTGGGCATTCCGGTGGGGATCATCGCGGCGGTTCGGCAGAACAGCTGGCTGGATTACGTGCCGATGTCGGTATCGATGGCGGGCATTTGCCTGCCGACTTTCGTCATGGGCCCGCTGCTGGCGCTGATCTTCGGCCTGATATTCGAGGTGCTGCCCGTCGCGGGCTGGTTCGGGCCGGAATATGTCATCCTGCCCGCGCTGACCCTGGGCCTGTATTACGCGGCCTATTTCGCGCGGCTGACGCGCGGCGGCATGCTGGAAATGCTGAACCAGGACTGGGTGCGCACCGCGCGTGCCAAGGGCGTTTCGGAAAGCACCATCGTGTGGAAGCACTGCCTGAAGGGCGGCTTGATCCCGGCGATCACCTTCCTTGGCCCCGCGCTGGCGGGCATCATTTCGGGCAGCTTCGTGGTGGAGACGATCTTCCAGATTCCGGGGCTGGGCCAATGGTTCGTAAAGGGCGCATTGAACCGCGACGATTTCCTGATCCTGGGGCTGACCGTGCTGTTCGCCGCGCTGATCGTGCTGATGAACCTGCTGGTCGATATCGCGCAGGTCGCACTCAATCCGCGACTGAAATACGAATAGGCGCGGGGATAGAACTATGAGCGATCATTCCGAAACCGCCGTCCTTGCAGACGAACCCGTCCCGCCCCCGATCGAGGCGAGCGAGATTGCCGCCGAAGAGCTCGAGGAAGGCTCCTCGCTCTGGCGCGATGCGTGGTACCGGCTGCGGCGCAACAAGTTGGCGGTCAGCAGCCTGTTCATCTTCATCTTCATCGCGCTGTTCTGCGTGGTGGGGCCGTGGCTGTCGCCCTATGACAGCCAGTCGCAGGACCTGTTCCTGGGCGCGGTCGGCCCGTCGTCCCAGCACTGGTTCGGCACCGACACGCTGGGCCGCGACCTGATGGTGCGCGTGATGGAAGGCGGGCGGATATCGCTGCTGGTCGGGCTGGTCGCCACGCTGGTCGCGCTGCTGATCGGCGTGATGTACGGCGCGACCGCCGGCTACCTCGGCGGCAAGGTCGACAGCGCGATGATGCGCTTCGTCGACCTGCTCTATGCGCTGCCGTTCACAATTTTCGTGATCCTGCTGATGGTCGCCTTCGGCCGTTCGCTGTGGCTGATCTTCGTCGCCATCGGCTGTATCGAGTGGCTGACGACGGCGCGGATCGTGCGTTCCGGCGTGATGAGCCTGAAGAAGCAGGAGTTCATCGAGGCCGCTAATTCGCTGGGCTTTTCGCACATGCGGATCATCATGCGGCACCTGATCCCCAACGTGCTGGGCCCCGTCATCGTGGTCGCCACGCTGACCGTGCCCGCGGTCATGCTGCTCGAGGCGTTCCTGTCCTTCCTGGGCCTGGGCATCCAGCCCCCCAATGCGTCGTGGGGCGTGCTGATCAACGAGGGGCAGCAGAACATGGAAATTTTCCCGTGGATGCTGATCTTCCCGGCATTGTTCTTTGCGCTGACCCTGTTCTGCCTGAACTTCCTGGGCGACGGGCTTCGCGACGCGCTCGACCCCAAGAGCGCGAAGGACTGATCTGATGGCACTTCTCGAAGTTTCCGACCTGCGCACCTCGTTCCATACGCGCGGCGGCATCGTGCGCGCCGTCGACGGCGTTTCCTTCACC
>JAPYSD010000687.1 GCA_029936705.1 Croceicoccus sp.
GGCAATGCGAGACCTGCCCAAGCCCGTTCTTGCCTTCTGCCGTACAGGCAACCGATCGCGTCAGCTTTACGATGCGTCTATCAATCGGCCCGAACCGGGGCGTTCGGAGAAGACGCCGGGTCATCATCGCATCGTGATCGCGGGCGGCGGATCGGCAGGCCTCGCCACGGCCGCTTCGCTGCTGCAGCGCAATCCCAATCTCGATATCGCGATCATCGAACCCAAGGACGAACATTACTACCAGCCCGGCTGGACCATGGTCGGCGGTGGCGTGTTCGATGTTGCGGAAACGAAGCGCGCGCAGGCCACGTTGATCCCGCGCGGTACCACCTGGATCAGGGATGCGGTCGCGGCTTTCGATCCTGACACGAACACGGTCGAGCTGAAGGCGGGTGGCAAGGTCACTTACGATTACCTTGTCGTCGCGATGGGCAATCGCCTCGCCTGGGAAGAGATCGAGGGTCTGGAGGACACACTCGGGCGCAATGGCGTAACCTCGAACTACAGTTACGAGCATGCGCCCTATACCTGGCAACTGGTGCAGGAGATGAAATCGGGCCGCGCATTGTTCACGCAGCCGGCCATGCCGATCAAATGCGCCGGGGCACCGCAAAAGGCGATGTATCTGTCGTGCAGCGCATGGCGCCAACGCGGCGTTCTCAACGCAATCGATGTCGAGTTCCACAATCAGGGCGGCGCGATCTTTGGCGTGAAGGAATATGTCCCTGCACTGATGGATACGGTCGAGCGCTATGGCATCGACCTGAATTTCGGCTCGGACCTCGTGCGAGTTGACGGTGCGAAAAAGACCGCCTGGTTCAAGACCGAAGATGGCGTGGTCGAGCGCGGCTTTGACATGCTTCACGTCTGCCCGCCGCAAAAGGCCAATCCGGTCGTGGCGGATAGTTCGCTCGCCAATGAAGCGGGGTATGCCGAGGTCGACCGGCACACATTGCAGCATGCGCGTCACGCCAATGTCTTCGCGCTCGGCGACTGTGGCAGCACGCCCAATGCCAAGACCATGGCTGCCGCGCGCAAGCAGGCACCGGTCGCGGCGCAGAACCTTTTGCGCGTGCTGGCCGGCGGTGCTCCGCATGCGTCCTATAATGGCTATGGAAGCTGCCCTCTCACCGTCGAGCATGGAAAGATCGTGCTTGCCGAGTTTGCCTATGATGGGAAGCTCGTGCCCAGTTTCCCGGAGTGGCTTATCGACGGGACCAGGCCGTCGAAGGTTGCGTGGAAATTGAAGGCGCAGGCGATGCCCCAAATTTACTGGCATGGCATGCTGAAGGGCCGTGAATGGCTGGCGAAGCCGGCTAATCTGGTCACGAACTAGGGGATCGGCGCGGATGGACATGGTCCAGATTCTGCTTGGTCTTCTGTCCGGAGGCCTCGTCGGGTTCACGCTCGGCCTGGTCGGTGGTGGCGGATCGATCCTCGCAGTGCCGCTGATGGTTTACGTCGTCGGGGTTGCCAGTCCCCATATCGCGATTGGCACCAGCGCGCTGGCCGTTGCCGTCAATGCCGCGACCGGCCTCGTTCAACACGCTCGGCAGCATAATGTTCGCTGGCGCTGCGGCCTGATGTAT
>JAPYSD010000131.1 GCA_029936705.1 Croceicoccus sp.
ATCCTGTTCATCGTGCTGGCGGTCCAGCAGGTCGCTAAGCTGGTGGGATAGGCTGCTGCAGGGTCAGCCCGCCTCATCCTCGCGGCTGAGGTCGAGCCGCACCTCGCGTTCGCGCGGGATGAAGGCGGGCGAAGGTTCGTTGCCCGTCGCGGCATCGCGCTTCACCGCGGCCTTCAGCATGTATTCGCGCATGCGGCAGTGCATGTTCCAACCGCGTTGCGGATCGGGCGCCGGTGCCAGCAGGCGCAGCACCAGCGCGCTTGGCGTGTGGTCGACCACCTGCAACTTGGCTTCGTCCTTGTGGATGACGTCCTCGTCCTCCTCGACGAAGCGGGCGAAATCCTCGCGCAGGGCATCGATATCGGCGCGGTGATCGAGGTGGAGATACGCGACCTTCGTCAGGGTGGGGTCCTTCTTGGTCCAGTTCTCGAAGCTTTCCTGCACGAAGTTGCCGACCGGGGCGATGATCCGCCGATTGTCCCACGTGCGCAGCCGCAGATGCGTGAAACCGATCTTCTCGACATAGCACCATTCGCCCGAGTATTTCACCGCGTCGCCGATCCGCGCGGTCTTGGAAAAGGCGATCTGCAGCGATGCCATGATGTCGGCCAGCAGCTTGCGCGCGGCAAAGGCTAGCACGATCGTGAACAGCCCCGCCGACGCCAATAGCGAGAAGCCCAGCGTTTCGGTCAGGCTGGTCTGGATCAGGACGATGCCTATGCCCAGCAGCAGGACGACGACGATCGCCACACGCCTGATGGCCGACAGCATCGTGTAATAATTGCGGTCGTGCTCGTGGTCGGGCTTCGAGAAATCCTCGATCTGGCTGTCGGCCACGCGGTCCAGCACCGCCTCTATGATGGAGAGGAACACCGCCGCCACGGCAAAGACGATCAGCAGCGTCTGCAGCGGATCGAGGACCGCGTTGATCAGGCCCGAGAAGGTAAAGGCCTGCTGGCGGACCAGCGCGAACGTGCCGGCAAAGGCGAACAGGGCCGCCGGCATGCGCACGGCCTTCAGGATCCGCGCGATGATCGTGTCCTGATACCGATTGACGAAATCGCCGATCGCCCGCCACGTCAGGGCCGCCGCGCCGAACGCGATCAGGATCACAATCGGCAGCGCGATGACTTCCCACCACGCAAGCGTCCAGAATGCAGGGGCACGCAGGCTTTCCGGCAGCATGCGTTCGAACTTGGTGGGTCCGTAGATGCCGTAAAGCTCGGGCACGTTCTGCACCGTCTGGCTGGCGAACAGCCAGACCGGGTCCGCACCCGGTTCCTGCAGCCGCGCGATGCGGATGGAGGCGCTGCGCCCCGGCAGGTCAATGCGGCCAAGCCTGATATTGCGGCGCGCGGCGCCCGCCATCGGGTTCTTGTCGGACGTCGTCGTGTCGACCGCGTCGGGCCGGTCGGACAGCGATCCCCAATCGATGATGATCGATCCGCTGAGCACGTCATACAGCATGGCGGCCAGTACCGGCCCCTGCTCGCGCCGTTCTTCGGGCGTCAGGTGCGTCAAGTCCAGCGCATAGCCCGCGCGCGCCCAGTCCTCCTGCTTTCCGGCGTCGAGAAAACTTTCAAGAAGGGCCTGCGGCGTATCGCGATAGAAATCGTCCGGAGCCGGCGCGAGGCCGCCGTTCAGCGTGTCGACCTTGTACACATAGGGTTCGGACGAGGTGGCGGCATTCCCCTGCGCAAGCGCCCCGGCAGGCACGGCCAGCGCCATCGCGGCAAGGAAAGCGAGCAGATAGTGGAGCGCGGCATTGCGAAAATCGTTCAGGGTCATGCGCCCCTTATGCCGCCAAAACATTAAAATTGCAGCATGCTGTTCAGGAACGACGACACGGCCGCACGTCGCGACGCGCGCATCAAACCGGGAAATGGCAGATCGATACCAAGCGTCATGGGGCCGCCGCAGTCCAAAAGTGTTCTTTGCACAGGGCCAGCAGTGTTTCGGATAGCATCGAGGAGCGCGAACAGTGGATTCGATCCGCTGCAGGCGCTCCTCGTCTTTGACTACATTCCAGCGGCGGTGGGACGGACGATGACCTCGTTGATGTCGACGCCCTCCGGCTGCTCCAGGGCGTAACGAATGGCCCGCGCGATCGCGTCCGGGGTCAGCGATTTCTGGCGCCAGGTCGTCAACGCAGAGGCTATATCCGGGTCAGTAATGTCGTTGCCCAGTTCCGTCTCGACCACACCAGGTGAAATGATCGTGGTGCGGATATCGTCGTGCTCCTGCCGAAGCCCCTCCGTGATGGCCCAGACTGCATATTTGGTCGCGCAATAGACGGCGGCGCTCGGCATGACGAAATGCGCCGCGATCGAGGCGACGTTGACCACGTGGCCCGACCCTTGCCCGACAAAGCGTGGCAGAACCGCCGCGATCCCGTTCAGCACGCCGCGGATATTGACATCGATCATGCGGGTCCATTCGTCCTGCTTCAATGCTGCGAGCGGCGAGAGCGGCATGACGCCGGCATTGTTGATCAGCACGTCGATGCTGCCGAAGCGGTCGTGCGCGGCCGCGGCAAAAGCCTGGAAGCTCCCGGCATCGGTTACGTCCAGCGATTGCCAGCTCACGCTCTCCCCCAACTCGTCCGCAAGCGCTTCCAGTCTGTCGGTGCGGCGCGCGCCGATGAACAGCCGCGCACCCGTCGCGGCAAGTTCGCGCACTGTCGCCTCGCCGATCCCGCTGGAGGCGCCCGTGATCAGCACCGTCTTGTCGATGGTCTTTGTCATGCCAGTTCCTTTCGATCTTTCTGGTGCACGCCAAATGCACCGGGCGCCGTGGAAGCGTGAGATCGATCCGCCGATATTCTTGCCCGATCCTCCAGAACCGGCGTCCAACGCATTGCCCATTCGGTCCGCAAGGTGGCAAGGGGCGGATATGAGCAAGCATTCGGAACTGGCGGCACATATCGCCCGGCACGTCACCCGCACGGGGATGGTCGATACCGCGATTACGCGGCTGTCGCTGTTCCGTGCCGATCGTCCGACAAAGCCGCTGCCCGCGGTCTATGAAGCCTCCCTTTGCCTGATCGCCCAAGGCTCCAAACAAGTTACCCTAGCCGATCAGAGCCTGGCTTACGATGCAGAGCATTACCTGCTGGTGTCACTGGATTTGCCACTGATCGGGGTTGTAACGCAGGCCAGTTCCGCCGCGCCCTACCTGTGCGCCAAGATCGATATCGACCAAGTCGCACTGATCGACCTCATCGTGGAAGAAGGCGAGCGCGCACCCAGGGCAGATCTTCCGGCGCTGGCCGTCTACCGCAGCGACGACGATCTGGTGGATGCCGCCTGTCGCCTGGTCCGGTTGCTCGATACCCCGGAATCGATCCCGGCGCTGGCTCCGCTGATCGAGCGGGAAATCCTTTACCGCCTCCTGACCGGACCGCACGGGCCAACCCTGCGCTATATGGCGGTGGCCGACAGTCACCTCAATCAGGTGAGCCGCGCCACCGACACGATCCGTTCCGCCTTCGATCAACGTCTACGCATCGATGATATCGCCGCCGTGGCAGGGATGAGCCCCTCTTCGCTGCACCAGCATTTCAAGGCCATCACGCGCATGACCCCGCTGGAATATCAAAAGCAGTTGCGGCTGCAGGAAGCGCGGCGGCTCATGCTTTCGGAAGGGGTCAATGCCGGGTCTGCCGGGTTCGCGGTGGGCTACGAAAGTCCATCGCAGTTCAGCCGCGAATATTCTCGGCTTTTCGGGTCACCGCCCAGGTTGGATATCATGCGTTTACAGGGCGGCGACGATATCATGACCCCGCTTTGATAGCGGCGCCGATGGGCCGATTTCGAACGGTCGGTTATCGGCGGCACTGTCTTTCAAAGCAAGATATCATGCGCCAACGGCATCGAGCCTTTCGATCGTATCCGCGGTCAGGACTAACGATGCCGCAGCTACGTTTTCGCGCAGGTGAGCGACTGAGCTCGTGCCCGGGATCAGCAGGATATTCGGCGAACGTTGCAGCAGCCAGGCGAGCGCCACCTGCATCGGCGTAGCACCGAGTGCACGGGCTTCCTGGTCGAGCGCTTCGGACTGTAGCGGGTTGAAACCCCCAAGTGGGAAGAAGGGAACATAGGCAATACCCGCCTCGGCCAGTTCGTCGATCAGCGCATCGTCGCCGCGATTGGCGAGGTTGTACATGTTCTGCACGCAGGCGATGTCGGTCATCGACCGCGCCTGCCGCACCTGTTCAGGCAAGGCGTTGCTGATACCCAGAGCTCCGATCAGTCCCTCTTCTTTGAGCGTGATCAAGGGTTCTAGGAGCGGCTGGACGTCCCCTGGGGTGGGCCCGGCATCGCCTGCTCCGAACATCAGTCTCAGATTGGCGACCTCGATCCGCTCGATTCCAAGATTTTCGCAGTTACTTTTGGCCGCACTGCGCAGCTCATCCGCCGACATGGCCGGAAGCCAGGCACCTCCCTCGTCGCGCCGCGCGCCGAGCTTGGTCACGATGGTAAGACTGGTCGGATAGGGATGCAGCGCCTCGCGAATGATCTCGTTGGTGACGTGGGGGCCGTAGTAGTCGCTGGTATCGATATGATCGATGCCCAAGGCCACCGCTTCGCGCAGCACGGCATGGGCTGCATCGCGATCCTTGGGCGGGCCGAACACGTGCGGGCCGGCAAGTTGCATCGCGCCATAGCCCATGCGGTGCACTCTTCGATCGCCAAGCCGGTAGGTACCGGAACTGGCAACTGCATTTTTGACATCGAGCATGGGCTGAATCCTTCTGGGAGGCTGCGGTCGGTAAAGACGAAACGCATATGGGGCATGGCGGATCATCCGATAATTGCCCCCAGTCCCGACAGCCTGTACGGCTGAGCGAACAATGAACCCGGATTATTCTGCTATCAACGCCTTCGTCGCAGTAGCCCGCGCTGGCGGGTTTCGCCCCGCCGCCCGGCTCGACGGTCGCAGCGCATCGGTGCTCAGTGACGCGGTCCGCCGGCTGGAAGACCAGCTCGGCGTGCGGCTCCTGCACCGCACGACGCGGAAGACAGCACCGACTGAGGCGGGCAAGCGTCTGATCGAGGAGATAGAGCCAGCCCTGGGAGCGGTTCAGCAGGCGCTCGATATTCTTTCCGATTATCAAGGCCGTCCGCGCGGCACGCTAAAGCTGAACGTACCGCTTAGCGGAGTGCGTTCTGCATTGATGAAGATCGTGCCGGGATTCCTGGCCGCCTACCCCGATATCAAACTCGATCTGCGGGTCACCGAGCGCTTTCTCGATGTCGTGGGAGAAGGCTGCGATGCCGGTATTCGATACGAAGAGCGGCTGGAACAGGATATGATTGCGGTGCCGATCGGTCCGCGCCAGCAGAGTTTCGCCGCCGCAGCGTCGCCAGGCTATCTCGACTTGCATGGCCGACCCGAAACCCCTGATGATCTGCTTGCCCATCAATGCCTGTGCGGGCGTTTCAGCAGCGGATCGCTGCCGCCCTGGGAATTCGAACGCGACGGAAAGACATTGTTCGTCGAGCCGACTGGCCCATTGGAGGTCACGGTCGGCGGTGCGGTCGACCTTCTGGTCCACACTGCCGTGGAAGGCGGCGGGATCGTCTATTTGTTCGAAGACTGGTTACGTCCACTTATAGACGAAGGAAAACTCGAACCGGTTCTCGAGGAATGGTGGCCATCCTTTTCAGGTCCGTACCTCTATTACCCCGGAAGGCGCCTTGTCCCGCCTACCCTGCGTGCCTTTCTCGACTATCTCAAGACCGAGGTTTGAACGGTCGCGGGCGAACACGGTAAGATAACAGGTGCCTAAAGATCCGACTTCATCAAATGGGCTTTGGGGCCACTCGCGGAGTAGCAAGTCTTAGCGGTGAGATAGCGGCAGCGGACGTTTCGTCGACGATGAGCCGATGGCTGGATTCGACCAACTCCGGCTATTTCAGGGCCGTCCAACCGACATTTGCTGCATATGGAAACGACGGCTTCGTTCCAAAGGCCCGACACCCAAGCTCACCGACAAGTCTGACCGCCTTCAAGCGTTCCTTTACCTGGACGCAATGGCCGGTATTTGGCTGTATTGCTGCCAAACAGCGTCGGTTCCGGCGAACGGCTGGTTTTGGCGGGAGGCGCCGTTCAAAACCAACTCGGCGAACGTCGTGAGTTGTCGGAAACGGCCCCGCACCGTCCCCAGTCGAACTCGCCGCGCAGCTTCAACTGGGGCGCCTGGCTCGCTCAGCCATTTGCCAGCACGTAGTCGAGACCGGCGCAGACAGCTTCGACTTGCGCGGCGTTGCATTGTTCGGGCGTGGCGCGCGGGCTGTCGGGATAGACCTCCGTCGTGGTCTTGAACCGAGCCGTCGTCACGCTGGCGCACATCGCGTCCTTTGATGCGGGATACTCGATCACCCCGCGCGCGACCACGGGCGAACCGATGATCCGGCCTTGGGCATCGGCTGGCGCGATATGCGTGATCTTTTCCACCGCGGCGATGATCGCTTGCTGGAAAGCCGGCTGCGGATTCTCGCCATCGTCGACGAGGTAGAAGCCATCAGGGATCGTGTCCGGCTCGTAATCCGTGCCGTCGCGCGCCGCCAGCGCAGGACGGAATTCGGTCTCGTCACTGTCGGTCGTTTCGTGCAGATCGATATGCATGAGGAACGCGCCCGGCTGCGCGGCGACGAGCGCCATGAGTTGCGCACACTCGGCGGCCTCGGTCCCCTCTCGAAAGTTGCGATTGGGGTCGAGCGCGTCATGGTTCCAGCGGTTGATCCGCTCGTAGCCCCACGGGCTGACGCAGACCACGATCAGGAGATTGACCTTCCCGTCATAGTCGGCTGCACGCGTTTCGACGAATTCGAGTGCCCCCATGACGCCGCTGGTCTCGTAACCGTGAACGCCGCCGGTTACCAGCGCGGTAGGCAATGCCGGATCGGGCGCGCCATTGCGCAGCGCATACAGCGGATAAACGTCTCCGTCATAGTCGAGTGTGCCATAGACCGAAACGTCGAAGCGCGACGCCAATGCCTCGATCCTTGGCACCACGTCATTGGCATAGCTGCGGAGACGAGGCTGGCTTGCGCGCCATTCTTCGCGCTCCTTACCCGTCCATGGGGTTCCGGGGGTGCCGATCGGATAGAACGCGGTGCCTGTCATTTTTCGCCTTGCAGGTCGGTGATAGAGGGCGCTCGTCCTGCCTTACCAAGCTCAGGACACGTTGGTCATAGCCGGAACAGGGCGGTGGCGGCCAGAGCCCGCGCGACGAGAGACAAAGCGGCGTGTCAGTCGCTATAGGCAGAGCCCGCTGATGAACCGGCTCACTTGCGTGCGCCCGGGATGGACTTGCGCTTTATCGTCCAGTCCGGCGCAGTGCACAGACCGCACTTCTCCCCCTCGAACAGCCTGCCCGCACAGTGGGAGTGTCGCAGTTGCCAGTCGAGCCAGGCGACTGCGACCCGCGCGCCCTCGCCGCCGTTTGGCTGCCGGAAAGTTCCGCCATGGCCGACATCCTGGCTGACCAGGACCACCTGCTGCGTTTCCAGCGCGGCAAAGTCGTCGAGGGCGTTCTGGTAGGCGATATCGCTCTTCCCGCCCATGACGTAGAGCACCGGCGTGTGAAGGCCTTTCAGCAAGGTGCGACTGCCATCGACCCCGCCGACCATGAGCGTGTTGCCGACCGGAAAGGTTCCGCTATTGTGCAGGACGACTGCTTTGACGCGCGGGTCGGCGGCAACGCGTAGGGCGAGAAGGCCGCCGCAGCTGCGCCCCGAGGCGGCAACCCGCCGCTTGTCGACAAGCCGGAAATACTGGCTGCCGCGCCGGGCATTCTCCGCCAGGGCCCAGTCGATGCCCGCCACCAGATCGTCGGCCGTCACCGCTGCATCGGGCAGCGCGCCATCGGCAGCAGGTCTGGCCACGGTTTCGCGTGCGTTGTCGGCGCCCGGACCGCTCAGGATCTGTCCGGCAGCAATGACGAGGTAGCCGTGGGACGCGATCTCGAGCAGATGCAGACGCGAGCTCGCGGCGTCGGCGCTGCACCCGCCATTGCCCCATACGACGACCGGCAACTTGCGGCCATGCAGCCGGGACAAATCCGCAGGCCGGTAAATGACATGATCCGGGAGCGACGGATCGACTTCCATGATCGCCGGATAATCGCCCGATCCGGGCCCATTGGGCATAGCCGCATAGGCGTCCAGTTCGGCATCCATGTCC